>DATCMG010000461.1:0-2102 GCA_036563555.1 Roseomonas sp.
CAGGGACGTCTTGCCGTGGTCGACGTGACCGATCGTCCCGATGTTGCAGTGCGGCTTCGTGCGTTCGAATTTTTCCTTCGCCATGGCCCTGTTCCGACTTTGAGATGCTCCGCCCGGCGGCGGAAAAGCCGCGGTTCGGTAGGCGATTTTGAAGGGAATCGCAAGTCTGCGGCGCCCCGACGGCGCGCCGGCGCGCCCTCTTTCCGGCCCTGCTGCGGCGCGGGAGCGGCCTAGCCGCCGGCGGCCGGCGGAGGCGGGCGCAGGTTCATGCTCCGCTTCTGGGCGTTGACGTGCTCCCGGAACAGCGCCTCCGCCCGCGCGCCCTCGCGGTAGACCACCGCCTCCACGATGGCGTGGTGCTGCTGGTGCGCGTAGCGCAGCACCTCGAACATCTGCCCCAGGTCCAGCCGGTCGAAGGCGATGGTCGCCGGCGCGGTGAAGGGGATGCGGTTCACCGTCTGCAGCAGGTCGCGCACCACCGTGACGCCGCTCGCCTCGACCACGGCGGCGTGGAAGCGCCCGTTCATGGCGCCATAGGCCTCCTCGTCGGCCTCCACCAGCGCGCCCTTCGCGAAGATGGCGTCGCCCTCCGCCAGGATCGCCCGCAGCTCGGCGAGGACCGCGGCGGAGGCGCCCCGCTCGGCGAGCTTGCGCGCCGCGAAGCCCTCCAGCGTCCCGCGCAGGTCCACCCCCTCCTCGATCTCGGCGACCGTGAAGGCCCGCACCGCGAAGCCGCGCGCGCCGGCCGGCGTCAGCAGCCCCTCCTTGGCGAGCACCGGCAGCGCCTGCCGCACCGGCGTGCGGGAGATGCCGAGCATCTCGGCGATCTCCGCCTCGGGAATCCGCCGCCCGGGCGGGAGCTTGCCCTGCAGGATCATCTCCCGCAGCCGCACGAGAACCTCCGGCTCCTGCTGATCCATCGCCCGACCTCCCGCCCGCTCCGCGCCGGATGATACACGGCGCGCGAGAGTCGCGGAAAGTGGTTTGGGATACAAAACAGCGGCGAAGGCCGCCTTATACGACCATGCCCCCCGTTGACGGGATCCCAAATCCCGATCTACGGTCTGCCGAGGGAGGGACCTCCATGTCGATCCACGCCGCGCCGTCGCCAGCCTTGGCCGACCACCGCACGCCGCTCATCCGCAACGCCTGGTATGTCGCCGCCCGCTCCGCCGAGGTCGGCCGCGCCCTCTTGGCCCGCACCATCCTGGAGACGCGGTTGGTCCTGTATCGCCGTGAGGACGGCGGCGTGGTCGCCCTGCATGACCGGTGCCCCCACCGCTCCTTTCCGCTGTCCAGGAGCCGGCTGGAGGGCGACCGCGTCGTCTGCGGCTATCACGGGCTGGAATACGAGCCCTCGGGCAAGTGCGTGCTGATCCCCGCCGCGCCCGGCGCCGCCAACAATGTGCGCGTGCGCGCCTTCCCCGCGGTCGAACGCGGCCCCCTCGTCTGGGTCTGGCCCGGCGAGCCCGACAGAGCGGACCCTGCGGCCATCCCCGACCTGCCCTGGCTGGCGGACCCCGCCTGGGCGACGGTGACCGGCGGCTTCCACATGCGCACGAACTACGTCGCCATGCACGAGAACCTGCTGGACCAGACGCATTTCAGCTTCCTGCACGCCGGCTCCGTCGGCACGCCCGCCTGGGCCGCCGCGCCGCTGGAGGTCGCCCAGGAGGGCGATGTGGTGAAGCTGCGGCGAGAGCTCCTCGACTCCCCGCCGCCCGGCATCTACGCGATCCCGATGAAGCTCGAAGGCAAGCCGGTGGACCGCCTGTCGGAGGCCGCCTTCATCGGCCCGGCCGGCCATGTCGCCTTCGCCCGCATCCTCGACCGCGGCCCGCCGGCCGGCGCGCCGGCCGCGCGCCACGTCAACATCACGCATCTCTTCACGCCGGAGACGCAGCACACCCTGCACTACTGGTGGTTCAACAGCCGGGACTTCGCGCTCGACGACGAGTCCGCGAGCGCCTTCTTCCTTGAGGCGTCTTCCCAGGCCTACCAGGAAGACGTGGACGCGCTGGCGTGGATCTCGGAGATCGTCCAGACCGAGAAGCCGGGCTACCGCGAGTTCAGCTTCCGGAGCGACCGGCCGGGTCTGATGA
>DATCMG010000494.1:0-3015 GCA_036563555.1 Roseomonas sp.
TGGAGGTCTTCCCCACCGGCGACCCCAACGACAACGCCAATCTCCGCCGCTTCTCCGCGGCGGTCCAGGCCGTTGCACCGGAAGCCACTGGCGTGCCGATCTCCATCCAGGCGGCGGGGGACAGCGTCGTGACAGCCTTTATCCAGGCGGGGGTGCTGTCCGCCCTCTCCGTCACGCTGCTGCTCGCCCTCGTGCTCCGCCGGGTGCGGGACGTGGCGCTGACCATGATGCCGGTGCTGCTGAGCGGGCTGCTGACCCTCGCCACCTGCGCGGCGCTGGATCTGCCGCTGAACTTCGCCAACATCATCGCCCTGCCGCTCCTTCTCGGCATCGGCGTCGCCTTCAACATCTATTTCGTGCTGGCCTGGCGGGCGGGCGAGCATGACCTGTTGCAATCCAGCCTGACCCGCGCCGTCGTCTTCAGCGCCCTCACCACCGCCACGGCCTTCGGCGCGCTCTGGCTCTCGAGCCATCCCGGCACGGCCAGCATGGGCCGGCTGCTGATGATTTCCCTGGGGTGGGAACTGGTCGTCACGCTCCTCTTCCGGCCGGCGCTGCTCGCCACCCCGCCGGGGCGGCCGGCTGGCTGAACCGTTACGACCATCACAAGGTCTTGCGTGCATGGCGGCTGTGCCGGGGCGTGGCGGCCACTATGCTCGCCGCATGGTCCGCCGCTGCCTCCCTCTCCTCCTCGCCCTCACCCTGTCCCTCGGCGCCTGCGCGACGCGGAATGCCGGCGACGAGGTGGCGGTCACGCCAGGAGACCCGCTGGAGCCGGTGAACCGGGAGGTGCTCGACGTCAACCTGGCGGTCGATGACGCTGTCATCAAGCCGGTGGCACTCGGCTACCGCGAGGTCGTGCCGGAATACGCCCGCACCCGCGTCCGCTCCTTCCTCGACAACCTGCAGGAGCCGAGGATCCTCGCGAACAACATCCTCCAGGGCCGGCTGCTCGATGCCGGGCACACGACGATGCGGTTCTTCTTCAACTCCACCGTGGGCGTCGGCGGCCTCTATGACGTGGCGACGGATTTCGGCATCGCCCGCCGCACCGGCGATTTCGGCCAGACGCTCTATTCCTGGGGCGTGGATGACGGCCCTTATCTCATGCTGCCCCTCGCCGGTCCCTCCAACACGCGGGACACGGTGGGAATGGTCGGGGATGGCTTCCTGAACCCCATCACCTGGCTCCTGCCTTTCGAGGCCAATGTCGCCCGGGCCGTGGTGGGCGGCGTCGATCTGCGCGAGCAGAACATCGAAGGGCTGGACGCGCTGCGGAGCGGCTCACTCGACTTCTACGCCCGGCTGCGCAGCGTCTGGCAGCAGCGCCGCGATGCGGAGCTGGGCCGAACCGGCGATGTGGGCGACCAGATCGACGTGCTGGAGGATCCCGGCGCCACCCGGTAAGGCGCGTGCCGCCTCAGGCCTGGAGCAGTTCCGCGGTGCGCCGGCGCAACTCGCCCACCAGACGCTCCGCCCCGCCCTCCCGCAGCACCGCCGCGAATTCGGAGCGGCGCGAGGCCAATTCGCTGATCGTGCCGGTGAGGTAAACGTCCACGATCCGCCATCCGCCATTCGCGCCGGGGCGCATGAGGTAGTTGAGCTGCACCGGCGCGTCGTTCACGCGGTTCAGCGTCGTGCGCACCAGCCGGTCGCCGCTCTGCAGCGTCGTCTCGCCTGAAATGGCGAAGCTCTCACCCGAATAGCCATTGAAGCGGCTGGCATAAGTGGCGATCGACCACTCCGAAAAGGCCTGGACGAGCTGCGCCTGCTGCTCCGGCGTCATGCGGGTCCAGGACGGCCCGACCGCGATCCGCGTCATCGCCGGTAGGTCGAACGCGGCCTCCATGGTGGCACGCAGCCGGTCAAAGCGGCCACGGACACCGAGCTGCCGGGCATTGCGCATCACCTCGATCAGCGTGGCATGGAAGCGCTCCACCACCTCCCCGGGTGAGGCCTGGGCAAGCGCCAGGCGCGGGGCGGACATGGCGGCGGCCAAGGCCAGGAAGAGACGGCGCTTCGGACCGGCGAAGGAATGGGAAGCGGAAAAGTGGTCGTCCATGGCGCCGGAGCCTAGAGCGGATCGCCATTGGGTGGAATCACGCGAAGTCGTGAATCCACCCTTCGGGCAACGCGCTGGGGTGTGCGCCCGCTACTGCGCCGTGACGCCAGCGGCGCGGATCACAGGAGTCCAGAGTGCGAACTCCTCCCGCACGAAGCCGTCCAGCTCCGCGGGCGCCGAAGGCTCCGCCTCGGTCCCCAGCTCGGCCAGCCGGGCCTTCGTCGCCGGATCGGTCAGGCATTCCCGCACCGCGCCGTTGAGCCGCGCCACGATCTCCGGCGACGTGGCGCGCGGCGCGAAGAGAGCGGTCCAGGACCGCACGGCAAAGCCAGGCACGCCCGCTTCCGCCACGGTGGCGATGTCAGGCTTCAGCGCCGAGCGCCGCTCCCCCGCAACCGCCAGGATCTTCACCGTCCCGGCCTCGGCCTGCGGCAGCGCCGTGGGCAGGTTGAGGAAGGCAAACGAGACCTGCCCCGCCACCAGGTCATTTAGCGCCGGCCCGCCACCGCGATAGGGAACGTGGACGATATCCACGCCCGCCTTCATGGCGAACAGCTCCCCCGCCAGATGCTGCGATCCACCCACGCCGGATGAGGCGAAGGAGTGCTTCCCCGGCTCCCGCTTCAGCAGCGCGAGCAGGCCCGGCAGGTCCGACACGCCCAGCCGGTTCGCCACCGTCAGTGCCAGGGGCACGTCCACCAGCATCGATACGCCAGCAAAAGCCTCGCGCGTGTCGGGCGACTGCCCCGGCGAGACGATCGGGTTCATCACATGGTTGCTCGCCGAGGAAACAAGGAAAACCGTGCCATCGGCCGGCGCGCGCGCCACCGCGGCGGTGCCGATGGCGCCGCCCGCGCCGGTGCGGTTCTCCACCACGAAGGGCTGGCCCAGGATCGCCTGCAGCTTCGGCGCCAGCAGCCGCGCGACCACATCGTTGGAACCGCCTGCCGCAT
>DATCMG010000502.1:0-8946 GCA_036563555.1 Roseomonas sp.
TGATTTGGCAGCGGCGATCCGCAAAGATCCGGGCAAGCTCACCTTCGGCTCGCCTGGCCCGGGCTCCACCGCGCATCTCATCACCGAGATGTGGCTGCGCAAGACGGGGCTCTCGGCGGTGCACGCCGCCTATCGCGGTGCGGCGCCGGTGATCAACGATCTTATGGGAGGGACGTTGGGTTTCGCCGTTTCCACCCTGCCGGGCGTTATGACCCAGGCCCAGGCGGGTGAACTGCGTCTTCTCGCGATAACCTCCGCCGCGCGCCACCCGGATCTTCCGCAGGTTCCGACCTTTGCGGAGCTGGGCATCGGCGACACGGCAATGGAGGCCTGGTTCGCCATCCTGGCGCCCGCGCGCACGCCGCGCGGATATTGCCGGGGTGCAGGCCATGCCCGAGGTGCGGAGGCTCATCGTCGCGGCGGGGCTTGAGCCACGCGGCCTGGGGCCGGATGCCACACGGGACTTCATCCGCGCCGAGGTGCAGCGCGCCGTCAGCATCGGCAAAATGTTGGGGATCGAGCCGGAATAGCCGGCGCTTCCGGCGGGCCGGCCTCATCGGCCAGGGCGCCCAACCTCCACTCCCCAGGCCGCATCAGCCGATGCGGCGCAGGCCGGCGGAGAAGCGGCGCCAGTTTTCCACGTAGCGCGCCGCGGAGGCCCGCAAGGTTTCCGCCACCGAGGCATCCAGGGTGCGCGCCACCCTGGCCGGGGCGCCGACGATCAGGGAGAAATCCGGGAACTCCTTCCCCTCGGTCACCAATGCATTGGCGCCGACAATGCAGTGGGCGCCGATCCGCGCATTGTTCAGCACGGTCGCTCCCATGCCGATCAGCGAGCCATCCCCCACCGTGCAGCCATGCAGGATGGCGTGGTGGCCGACCGTGACATCGGCGCCGATGGTGAGCGGCGCCCCCGGATCGGCATGCAGCATCGCGCCTTCCTGGATGTTGGTGCGGGCACCGATCCGGACGGGCGTGTTATCTCCACGCGCCACGGCGCCGAACCAGAAGCCGACATCCTCGCCCAGTGTCACGTCGCCGATGACATGCGCATCCGGCGCTACCCAGTAGCGGCCGGCATCCGGCAGAACAGGCGTGACGTCATCGAGTGCGTAGATGGGCATGCGCTTCCTCTTCCGCCCGGCGGTAGGCTTTCACCGGGATAGCACGGCCGCCCGAAGCTGCCACCAGGATGCGCCAGCTCTCAAATCCGGCGGCGCCCGCCCAAGCCCCGGCGCATTGTCAGGGCAGCCATATCTCGATCGTGCCGGGCGATGGCTGCGGACGGTAGGAGGAGAAGTCCTGTATGCGGGGCGTGATGCCGGCGTCCGAGAGCATTGCTGCAATCTGCTCCGCGCCTGGCGCATCCGCGGCGAAGAAGTACCGGATGGCGGGGAAGCTCGGACCTCTGCTGGAGCGCCGCGTCGAGACCCCCGGAAACCGGGCGGAGAGGTCGGCGACGAGGCGCTCTGACCCAGCGCCGCGCGCGGCGCCCGCCGAAAGGTAGACGGCGATTCGCAGCGGGCGTGCCGGTGGCGCCTGCTCAGCCACGGCTGATGGCATGTTCGTCGGCGCTGCCGGCGACACGGGGGCAGGGGATATCGCCTGCGATTCCTCGCCGGGTGGTGCCAGTGGCGGCGTAGTGACCGGCTCCGGGGCGGATGGCAATGTCGCCTGGGGGGAGGGGAACGGTGCCGGGGCAGACGCTTGTGGCGTATCGGGCACTGCCGGCGGTGCGGGAATATTCCTCTCCGGAGCGGCTTCCTGCGGGGCGCTCGCCACCATGCCGGCCCGGGGCGCCCTAGTCGGTTCCGGGTTCCGCGCAGGGTCAGGCGCGGGAGGCACGGCCGGTGCGGCTATAGGCGCCGGGCTGGGGATTGCAGAGGGAGCGGGAGCGCCGAACCCCGTATGCTCCGCGAGCCAGGCGCGGAGCGGTGCGACAAAAGCAGGCACGCTACCCTGCATCCCATCCCCCGCGCGGAGAAAAGCCAGCCCAGCGCCGCCCAGGAGGAGAACGGCCACCCCGGCATATACCCAGCCCCGGCGCCGCTGCGCCGGAACGCGGATGGGGATCGGATTCACGGCGGCAGGGCCGCGCGGCGGGACCGCTCCATCCTGGCTGCCGGTACCAGCAGGCCCTCCGTATCTGAAGGACGTGGCGTGGTCGTCGCGCACCGCATCGGCCCGGCCGGGGGGCTGGTCCTCAATCCCGGCGCTTGCGACAGGGGCGGGCCGCGGTGGCTTCGGGACCAGCTCCGATGACATGGGCTCCGGTTCGGGGTCTGCAGGGGCCGCCTGCGCCGGCGCTGCCTCCGGAGGGGCGATGCGCGCCGAGGCGTTCGGCGCTGCCTCGATCCGGGACGGTTCCGCCAGGGTGCTTTCGGGCTTTGCCTGCGCAGCGGAGGTCGTGCCGGAGGCGAGCCAGATGGCGCCGGTCCGCCGCGCCGCCGCCTCAACCAGATGGAGCCGGTGGGGAGGAGGGTTCTCCTGAGGCGCCGCAATTGGCGCCTCGTCCGGGAAATGCACGTTCGGGGCAGGCTCGGTGGCCGCCTCGATTTCCGTCTCGGAGCTGGTCGGCTCACGGGACTTCGGAGTTGCGGCTTCGTCCGGGGCGCCAGAAGCCGAAGGGCGCGGCGCGGTGTGAGCGGCGCCAGCCGCATGACGCGCCGCTTCCGCCACATGGCGCGCCGTGACATGCGGCGCGTTCTCGAGCGAGGCTGCGAAGGCCGCTGCGGCCGTCAGAACATTGATCAGCCGCGGCACGCCCCCGGAACGCTCCGCGAGTTCCTCGACGGCATCGGGGGTCAGCAGGTCCGCGGGGTATCCGGCCGCCGTGACCCGCGCCGCGATGAAGCCCGGCAGCTCCGGGCGCGCGATGGGCACGAGCTGCACCACCGCCACCGCGTGCCCCAGTGCCTCCAGCCGGTGCAGCAAGGGGGGAAGACCGGCGAGAATGCGCGGCCCCGCGCCGAGGAATGCCGCCAACTCCGCATCGCTCGCGCGGTCGGCCTCATCGAGCAGCAGGATGGCCTCGGAGGTCGCGGCGGCGGCCCGGTCGGGGTGATGCGGCGTTCGCAGCAAGCGCACACCGGGGTGCCGGTCGCGAAGCATGTCGGCCAGCTCGGTCAGCAGCAGCGTCTTGCCTGTTCCCGCTGCCCCGATAACGGCAACGACCCGCGCTCCGGCATCCACGGCCTGGGCCGCACGGCTGCGTGCCTCCTCCCAGCCGGAATGTGGCACGATGTGGCGCGTCGGTTCGGGAATATGCGGGGACCGCATCGGCTCGAATGCTGCCTCGGTGGCGTGCTCCAAACGGCCTCCTCATCAACCCAGTGAAAAGCTGTTGTAGTCCGCGATCTCCGGCCCTTGGGACTTGCGTGCGCTATCTCCGGCAGGTCTGGCAATGATTTGAAGATACCTGAGGCAGTAAAGTTGCCGGTGATGTCGCGCGGCGTCTCTGCGGCCGCCTTACCGGGTGGAATCATTCGGGCGCAGTCTGGCAGCAGGTGCGGCGTCGCGCAGAATCCCGGCAGAGCCGAATACCGGTGCCGTGGCCGCCCCTTGCCCGTGGCGGAAGTCTACGAAGAGGTCGCCGGGATGTTCGAGCCCGGGGACACCGGGCCAAATGCGCCGGGGCCACGATCCACCGAGCCCGTTCATCTGGCCAGCTCCGCCGATTAAGCCCAGGCGGAGACGTGCGCCTGGGATGGCGGACCAGGGAGCCCCGGTTACGGCTTTCCGGATATCATGCCGCTTCAGGGACTGCTGGATGGGGTTCCCGCGTCACCGGCGGCGGGCTGGTCCGTGCTGCTCCCGGCAGCCGGAACCACCCGCTCCCGGGAGAGCTGGCGCTCACGAGAAAGCTGGGCCCCCAGCTCGGACAATTCCCGGCGCTGCTGGTCGAGCCGGGACTGCGCCGCGGCGATCTGCCCACCAAGATCCTGGCGGCGCTGTTCCAGGCCGCTCACCTCATTCCGCAGGTTCTGCGCCTGCTCCCGCAGGCGAAGCTGTTCCTGCCGTGCCGTTTCCATCGTGGTGGAAACCTGCTGGGCCTGGATTTCCAGACTCCGGACCCGTCCCCCGGCCTCGTCCGAGGCACGGCTCACGCCGGCCAGCCGCCCTTCGGCCTCGGTCAGTGCCGCGCGCCGGGCCGCCAGTTCGGTCTCGGCGGCCTGCGCCTGGGCGCGCACCGACTGAAGCCGGCGCTCCTCGGTGGAAGTGCCATCGCGCAATTCGGCCAGCCGGCGCTCCGCAACGCCGACGGAGGCCCGCAGCTCCGCGCTTCGCGCCTCCAGGCCGCGCAGCGTATTGGCGGCCTCGTCGCGCGCGTAGGTGAGGCGGGTCAGTTCCGATTGAGCCTGCGCCACCGCCGCCTGGCGCTCGTTCAGCGCCGTCTCCGCATTCGTCAGCGCGCCCCGCAATTCGCCCAGGCGCCGCTCCGCCGCGCCCGTGGAGCCGGTCAGCTCAGTCGAACGCGCCTCCAGGCCACGGACGCGCCCGGCCGCTTCCTCGGCGGCCTGGTTCGTCCGGGAGAGGCGGGTTTCCGCCTCCGCCAGGGAGGAACGGCGCGCGGCCAGGTCGCGTTCCGCGGCGGCCGTATCGTTGCGCAGGCCGGTCAGGCGCCGCTCGGCATCCGCCCCGGCCTGCTGACGCTCGGCCAGCGAGCGCTGCGCCTCCTCGATGGCTGTACGAAGATTGGCCAGACGCTGGTTTTCGGCCGTCCCCTGCTGGCGCTGCTCCGCAAGGCGCCGTTCCTCCGTCGCCGCGGCCTCCCGCAGCCCGGCAAGGCGCCGCTCCTCGGCCGCCGCACGCTCGCCAAGGGCCGTCAGCCGCCCATCCTGTGCCGTGGCCTGGTCACGCAGCCCGGTAAGGCGCCGCTCCGCGGCCGCCGCCTGCTCCTGCAGGCCGGCGAGGTTGCGCTCCGTTTCGGAGATCGACCCTCTCCGCTCATCCGATGTCAGCTGGAGTTGCCCGGCTTCGGATTGCAGGTCAGCCAGCCGGCGCTCCTCCGCCGAGATGCGCTCACGCAGGCCGCGCGCCTGCTGGTCCGCCATGCCCCGCGACCGCTGCGAGGCGGCGAGCAATGTCCGGGCCTGTGCCAGGCGCCCCTCGATGGCTGCGAGATCGCCCGCGGCACGGCGCTCCGCCTCAAGCGTGGTCTCGAGTTCGCTGACGCGCTGCTGCAGAACGCCGCTACGCGCCTGCGATGCCTGCAGGGATTGCTCGATGGAGGCAACGCGGCTGCTGCGCTCGATCGTCAGCCCGCAGCCGGCCAAGGGGGCCAGCAAAGCCGGGCACAAGGCTAGCAGGGCCGGCCGGGGCCAGCTTGACAGATTGACCATGGTAGCCGGTCCCCCTTCCCCGTGCTGCAGAGCACATCCATGCGCCCAGCCTCTCCACCCGGATCAGGTTCGGGTGGATGGCTGGCGCCCGAATGAAAGAGGGTTTGTACGTCACGCACAAGCCACCGCTTGGGCCCGGGTGCCGCATCAATCTCTGAACCCGCACTCCCCCAGTTATCGGAAAGATGCGGATTCAGCGATTGTGGCTGGAGGCGCGGGGCCTGGCGGGGCCCCCGACCCCGCTGCCGCCGCTACGCGATCACGCCATTGCGAGGTTCGTGCGCCGGCGGACCCAGATCAGGCCGAGCATGCCCGAAACCAGAAGCACCAGGCTTGAGGGCTCGGGGACCGCGATGGCGAGCTGATCACGCGCGACCCGCTGCAGGGCCAGTGTTTGCGCCGAGGTAAAGCCGAGATCGGAGGCGGCTTGCTCATTCACACCCAGGCTGAGCGGATCCACCCCGGTGATGCTCCCGAACAGCATCAGCCTCTCGAGATAGTAGCCATAGGCGCTGGCATGATAGGCGTCGGGCGCCCACAGGTTGAGCTGCCCGGGCATGAGGTCGTCATACGGGTTGGAGTCTGCGACGCCGGTCTGCATCGCGCGGTCCCAGGCGGCGCCGACCGGAACGACACCGCTGATATAGGGCGAGTTCGACGCCGCCGCCTCGTAACCTACCTGCACGTCCCGCTGCATCGCGCTGATGTCCTGGCCGTTCGGGGCAATGCGGACCATGCCGGGCGGCCGACACGCTGCGTCAGGCGCATGGCGGCGTCGGGGAAATGTCCCATGGCGGCACCTCAACCACCCTGACGGGCGTCACTGATCCTTCACACCCCCATCACACGGCGGTCAACGAGCGCGCCTAAGCCCCGCTCCCATGTTGATTATCGAAGGCCTGACCCGCCGCTACGGTGACCGCATCGCGGTGGACGATGTTTGCCTGGAAGTGCCGCGAGGCAGCTTCGTGGGCGTCATCGGCCGTTCCGGCGCAGGCAAGTCCACCCTGCTGCGGATGGTGAACCGCCTTGCCGACCCTAGCGCGGGCCGGATCCTGTGGGAGGGACGGGACGTAACCGCCCTTTGCGGCCGCGACCTGCGGGAGTGGCGTGCGCGCTGCGCCATGGTGTTCCAGCAGTTCAACCTCTCCGGCCGACTGGACGTGCTCTCCAACGTGCTCGTCGGGCGACTGAACCATTTGCCGACGCACCGCGCCCTGCTGCGCCTCTGGCCCGCAGAGGATCGCGCCATGGCGCTTTCGGCGCTTGAGCGATTCGACATCGCGGACTTTGCCGCGCAGCGCGCCGAAAGCCTCTCGGGCGGCCAGCAGCAGCGTGTCGCGATCGCCCGCGCCCTGGTGCAGGAGCCGGACATCATCCTGGCGGATGAGCCGATCGCCTCGCTCGACCCGCGCAACACGCGGATCGTCATGGACGCGCTGGCGCGGATCAACCGCGACTTCGGGATCACCGTGCTGTGCAACCTGCATGCGCTCGATATCGCGCGTGCCTATTGTGACCGGCTGGTAGGGCTTTCCGCGGGGCGCCTGGTCTTCGACGGTCCGCCGGATGCGCTCGATGCCACCGCGGCGCGCGAGCTCTACGGGCTGGAGGCGGATGAGGTGGCGGATGCCGCTTCCGCCATGCTCTCCGCCGTTCCGCACGCGATGGCCGGCGCGGCGCCGTGCCGCTGAATCGTATCAGAGGAGTTTCCATGATCCTGCATCGTCGCGCCCTGCTAGGCGCCGCCGCCGCCCTTGCCATCCCCGCTGTGGCGCGTGGCCAAGCGAACTTCTCCGGCCAGTACCCCGAGCTGGTCTTCGCCATCATCCCCTCCGAGAACGCCTCGGGCGTGATGGAGCGCTGGGCGCCCTTCACCAACTACCTCTCGCAGCGCCTGGGCACGAAGGTGACGCTGCGCATCGCCAATGACTACGCGGCGGTGATCGAGGGCCAGCGCGCCGGCAACATCCACATCGCCTCCTACGGCCCCTCCTCCTTCGCGCGCGCGCTGATGACCGGCGCCCGCATCACCGCCTTCGCGATCGAGGTGAACCTGGACGGGACGAAGGGCTACCACTCCGTCTTCTACGTGAAGGCGAACAGCCCCTATCGGAAGATCGAGGACCTGCGCGGCAAGAATCTTGGCCTGGTCGATCCGAACTCAACCTCCGGCAACAACGTGCCCCGCTTCGCGCTAAACAAGATGGGCATCACCCCCGAGAGCTTCTTCGGCCGCGTTGTCTATACCGGCAGCCACGAGAATGCGGTGATTGCCCTGAACCAGGGCACGGTCGATATGGCCGCCAATTGGTGGAACGACGAAGCCGAGAGCAACCTGCTCCGCATGGCGCGCAAAGGCATGGTGAAGGCGGAGGATTTCCGCATTGTCTTCAAGTCCGAGCAGATCGTGAACTCCCCCATGGCCTATCTGGACAGCCTGCCGCAGGACCTGCGCGGCGCCATCCAGGCCGCGGTGCTCGATATGCCGAAGAGCGAGCCGGAGACCTTCCGTCGCATCACCGATGGAAAGCAGGCGCCGTGGCAGGAGGTCACGAACGCCGATTACAACCCGATCATTGAACTGAACCGCTTTGTCGATGGGCTGCGCCGCCGCTCGTAACCGGCCCTTCATGCCTGAACGCCGCTTCGGTCACCTCGCCGGAGCGGCGTCTCCGTTTTCAGGAGCCCGATCTTGGCCACTGCCATCGCCCATCTGCCGGATGCCCGGCTCTCCGAGCTGCTGCACGGCTACCGTGCCGCCGCACGCGGGCCGCGCCGCCGTGCGCTGACCCTCGCCCTCTGCATTGCCGTCCTTGCGTTGGTGGCGGGGCATGTGGCGGAGGTCGACCTGCCGCGCCTCTGGGAGCATGCCGGGGCTTTCTTCGGTTACTTCGACCGCATTACCATGCTGGAATCGGGCAACGGCCGCGTCTGGACCGATCCGGCGGAATGGTTCTGGGGCTGGCGCAAATGGGGGCTGCTGCTCGCTGATACGCTGCTCATAGCCTATGTCGGCACGGCGCTGGGCGCGCTGGGCGGCTTTCTCCTGTCCTTCTGTGCCGCCGCCAACCTGGTGCGGAATCCCTGGGCGCGCAGTGCGGCGCGACGGTTCCTCGAATTCTGCCGGACGGTGCCGGACATCGTCTTCGCGCTGATCTTCGTCATCGCCTTCGGCCTGGGCCCCGTGCCAGGCGTGCTGGCCATCGCAATCCACAGCATGGGCGCGCTGGGCAAGCTCTTCTCCGAGGTGGTGGAGAACATCGACATGAAGCCGGTGGAGAGCGCGAACGCCGCCGGTGCTTCCTGGCCCGCCATGGTTCGCTTCGCCGCGCTGCCGCAGGTGCTGCCCAATTTCGCCAGCTACGCACTGCTGCGCTTCGAGGTGAATGTGCGTCAGGCCTCCGTCCTCGGCTTCGTCGGTGCCGGCGGCATCGGGCAGGACCTGATCGAGGCGATCCGCAAGTTCTACTACAACGACGTGGCGGCCATTCTCCTGCTGATCATCCTCACCGTCATGCTGATCGACCTGGGTACGGAGCGCCTGCGCCACCGGCTGATCGGCGCACTGGAGTCCCGCGCATGAACCGGCCCGCCACCCTGC
>DATCMG010000516.1:0-4852 GCA_036563555.1 Roseomonas sp.
CAGGCTCTCGGCGACCTTGAAGGTGTGATGAGAGCTGTGCGCGAAGGGCTTGATAGCTGCGGTTTTCAGCCGTTCTGGCCAGGTTTGGGGTTTCCGATGCTTCGTTTAGCGGCGGACGCCCCGGGTTTTCTCTGTTGCGGGCTATCCAGGCCTTCGAAGGGCACAGCTCGGGCCTGCCTCACGCAGGCGCATCCCCGAGCAGACGCCAACTCCGGCGAAGGTTGTAGGCCATGGCCGCGAGCCAGACTTGCAGTCCCGTGCGGGCCAGTCCCAGCCAGCGCATCCGACGCATGCCGTAGGAGCGCTTGGCCGTTCCGAACTGGCCTTCCCCCGTTTTCACGGACAGTGTTACGCGGCTGAAGCAGCCGCCTGGAACGCTGCCACCTTCTGCTCTGGTGTGATGTAGCCCAACGCAGAACGAAGGCGGCGCTTGTTGTACCATCCCTCCAGGAACTGGAAAACGTCAGCCCTGGCTTCGGCGTGCGTCAGGTAGTCGCGATGCTCGACGAGCTCGCCCTTCAGCGTGGCATGGAAGCTCTCCATGGGGGCATTGATGCTCCTATATGGGTCAATGGCCAGATAGCGCCGCGTGCACTGGTTCGGGCGAACGGCAGAGATAGCCGTAGATCTCACGGGCCACGAAGCGCTTCAGGCAGCGAATGATCTCGGGCTTGCTCTTTCCTTCGGCGGTGCGCCGCTTGACGTAATCGAGGGTGGGCTGGTGAGCGCGCATGCGCACGATGACCACACGGTAGAGGGCGGCATTGGCCCGTCGGCTGCCGCCACGGTTGAGGCGGTGCCGGGTGGTTTTGCCGCTGGACGCCGGGATCGGGCAGGCGCCGCATAGCTTGGCCATGGCAGCCTCGGAGCGGATGCGCTCACGGTTGTCGCCGACGAGCAGTAGCATCTCGGCGGCGGTCCCCGCGCCCATGCCGTGCGCCTGGACCAGCTCAGGGGCGAGTTGACCTGTCAGCTGCTCGAGATGAGCGTCATGGGTTTTGATCACCTCGTCGAGGGTCAGCCAGCGCCGGGCAATGGCCCGTAGGCTGATCTTGGCAGAGGCCGTCGTCGAGGTCAGCGGGCCTGGACGCAGGGCGGCGAGGTGGTGGAGCAGCGTCATTTTTCCAATGAGGTGGTCGAGTTGCTCGCGCAGCGCCGAAGGTGCGCTGACGATGACTGCTTTGAGCGTCTGCATGGCCTGGCTCCGGCCTTTGACCGCGGTGTCCCGGGCCACCTTGAGGTGGTGGATCATCTCGACCGCGCTCGTGCCGGACTTCGGCAATGCCGTAGCCTGGCCAGCCAGAACGCTGCGGGCGGCGCTTTCGGCGTCGAGCGCATCGTCCTTACCCTTCTGGTGCCGCAGCTGACGGTTGGGGCGGTCAACCTCGAATAACCGAAAAACCCTGCTTGTACAGGAAGCGGGAGAGACCGGCACCGTAGGAGCCGGTGCCCTCGACGCCAAAAGCGCGGATTGGTCCCAAGGATTGCGTCCAGGCCAGCAGAGCCTGATAGCCATTGCCATTGGCTGCGATGGTCATGGTTCCGAGACGGGCGCCAAGTGTGCTGATCGCCACGGCGGCGTGGGTGAGCTTGTGGGTATCGGCACCGATGACAACGTCGGTGCTGGGTGAGGTCTCGTTCATAACGTGAGGCTCCAAGCCGGTTGGAAGGCCTGACAATCGAGCGGGCGGACAGGACTGTGATGGGAGGGTGGCCCTCAAGCTTCTATGAAGTCACGAACCGTTCGACCGGCAGGTGCAGCCTGGAATGTCCACACGTCAACGCAATGACACGAGGTCAATCCCAGACAAGGGTCAGGCCCTCCAGGCCGCACCTGTATACTCACAATCCCAGCAATCGCCCTTGCGGCTCATGGAGCAGAGCATGCCGTGCTGCTGCAATCGCTTGCGGTACTCCTGGGCTGCAAATTGCACCCCACGATCCGAGTGATGGGTGAGGCCAGGTGCGGGACGCTGACAAGCGATGGCCATGTCGAGGGCAGCGAGCGCCAGCTCGTGGCCGAGATGGTCGGCCATGGCCCAGCCGACGACACGGCGCGAGAACAGGTCGAGCAACACGGCCAGGTACAGCCAGCCCTCAGCGGTCCAGATATACGTCAAATCAGTCAACCAGACCCGATCCGGCGCACTGGCGGTGAAGTCGCGCCCGAGCAGGTTGGGCGCCACTGGGAACGGATGCGCGCTGTCCGTCGTGCGGCGGAACCGGCGCTTGCGCCTGGCCGACAGGCCCATGCCGCGCATCAGGCGCGCGACCCGCTTGCGGCCGACCCGTCGACCATGAGCGCGCAGGGCGGCATGCACGCGCGGGCTGCCGTAGCGCCCGCGACTGTCCTCGTGCGCGGTGCGGATCTCGACCGCCACGGCTCGGTCCTCGACCGCCCGCGCGTTCTCCGGCCGGCTGGCCCAATCGTAGTAGCCGCTGCGGCTCACGCCCAGCACCTCGCACATGACCTGGACGGGAAAGTCGGCGACGGGCTCGCGGATCAAAACATAGCTCACCTCCGGCCCGTCGCCCGACCGAAGATGAGCGCAGCTTTTCCCAAAATGTTGCGCTCCAGCCGAACGCGATCAAGCTCACGCCGCAGCCGCCCAATCTCTGCCGCTTGGTCCGCAGCGCTCGGCCGCCACCGCCTCAAGCTTGAATGCGTCCGGAAAGAACCGGCGCTGTCTGTTGCTCTCCACCATCGACACCTCTCAGGCCGTAAAGCCTATCTGGGGTGTCCGTTAGACCGGGGCAGGGCCACGTTCCTGCCCAATACGACGCCGCGCCACGACCGCCTCCGTCCCGCTCCCTAGAGCATCGAATCAGAGTGCGCCGCACCGGATCAAGCCTTCCGCACACAGCTCTCATAAGGGCGCACGGTCTCGGAACCAATGCCTGCGTCGACCGGGAACAGCTGCCCCCGCACCTCGGCGGCGGTCCGGTAGGTTATCAGGGCGGAAAACTGCGTCCGCAGCCGGTTCAGCTCCGGGGTTGAGCGGACGTGCGATGGCCATCGCACGCCGGAACCACATCGCCGCGCGGGCCAAGGTCCGCGGGTTGATGGGGACCATGCGCCTGCCGCGGCGCGTGCTGTCCGTCGCGCGGCAGCCCCGGCATGCCAGGTCCGAGATCAGGCCGGGTTCCCGTGTCCTGGGCGAGTAGCCGTCCCAGCGGCTGCCCCCTGCGGGGGCGGTCAGTCCCCGGCCTCGGCGGGCATGCGCTGGAACATCCTCCTCGAAAGGGCGTCGACGTACCCGGAGAGGGGATTCGCGGACGCTTCCGCCCGCTCGACCACAGCCCTGAGCCGATCCCGGATCCGGAGGTGCTGGCCGACCGCCTCCTCGCAAAGGGCAATTATCTCGCAGATCTGCGGCTTCCACTTGCGGGTCCTGCGCCAAAACTTCGCCGCCTCCTCGATCGCCCACATCGGGTAACCGCCGAGATCCTCGGCCCAGTCGTCGGCGATCCGCATCTCGACCTGCTCCGGGTGCGGGTCGAGCCTGTAGTGGGATAGCAGCGCCAGAATACGGGCGAGCAACTCGCCCCGCTCCGCGGGCGCGAGGGCCGTTTTCATCCCGTCGAGGTGCTCCCTGACGGCCTCCAGCTCGCCGTCGCCGCGGACGTCCGGCGTGCGCCAGACCTCGATCTCGCGGGCCGGGCCGTTGTCCGGGAAGACGAGCCTGCTCTCGACGAGGCCGCGTCGGAGCACCGCCCGGACAGCGTTCGTCATCTCCGGGATCGCGCGGCGCCCGGCGGGCGGCGCCGCGGGTCCCCGCGCCGGGGGGGCGGCGAGGGCCGTGGCCTTGTCGGGCTGCCGCTGCGGGCGTGGTGGTCTGCGGTCTACGTGCATCGCTCCTCTCCTCAGCTCCAGGCGTGGACGGCGGGCGCCTCTGCGGCGGCTGCCCAGGCGTTGAAGCGCCCAGCCCGCAGCTCGGCAGGGTTCGCGGCACGGGCGGGCATGGCCGCAGGCGGGGCCGCGGCGGTTCGGGAGGCCGCGCGGCGGTCGCCCCGGCGGTCGGCGAGCAGCCAGTCGAGCCACGCGTCGTCGAGCCGGGCGTATTGGTAGCCCTTGGCCCGGCAGCGCGCGACGAAGCGGGCGGTGTGCTCGTCGAGGTCGGCGTCGGGGTAGAGGCGGACGGCCTCCGCCACGGCGTCGTCAGAGGGTGTCCAGTCCCGCTCCGGCTCGCGGCGGTCTTCGCCGGGGGGGCGGCCGCCCGCCGCCGCGACCGTCGGCTTCCCGTCGCCTGCGGCGCGCGCGTCGGGGCGTGAGTCCTGAATCTGTTCAGCCTCCGGCTGACTCGTGTCAGGCCGGTGACGGGGGGAGTCCGTGCCTCCGACTCCCTCCGTCACCGCGGCGACTCCCCGCTCGGGGGGCAAAAGGTGCAGTCGGTAGAGGCAGGAGGTCGTGCCGCCGTTGCGGCGGGCGCGGACGGTCTTCTCAAGGAACCCCTCATCAGCGAGCTGGGCCACGACGCGGTTCACCCAGGGGCGGCTGCGCTTCAGTCGGCGGGCGAGCGTGGCCTGCGATGGGTCGCAAAGCCCGGCGTCGTCGGCGTAGGTCGCCATCGCGGCGAGGACGCAGAACCTGTCCGCGTCGATCCCCTCGTGCAGCAGCCACCAGGCCGGGACCTTCCCCCAGCGCGTGACCGTCTCCAGCTTCGTCTCACTCATGGCCGCCTCCATCGGAAAGGGCGCGGCGCGCCCGCATACGCGGCGAGCAACGGCGACCTCGGGCCGCCAGGTCAAAGCCCCTGCGGTAGGTGCCCCGTGCACCGGCGGAGGTTTACGGGACGGGGCGGTAGGCGCTCCGTGCAGCACGGTAGGTCGCCGGTGCGGCAGCGGAGGTTTG
>DATCMG010000517.1:0-2477 GCA_036563555.1 Roseomonas sp.
GACATCCTTGGCCTGGCTGGTCTTCTCGGTAATGACGATCTGGTCAGTCATGGGAGCCCTTCAGGTGTTCTCTAAAGGTTCCCAGGCCAGCCTGCCAATCCCATCTCTCCGGCACATCCGCACTGGCGTTGCCCGGCCAAGGCAGTGGCGTTGTTCGGGCCGGCGCGCCACCCTCGGGCGTCCGTCCAGTAGACCTGTAGAGAATGGCCCCTGCCGCCCCGCAGACCGCCCCCACCGAGGCCCTGGCGGGGTTGGTGGAGCGGGTGACCTACCACAACCCTGAGAACGGCTTCTGCGTGCTGCGGGTAAAGGTGCGCGGGCACAAGGACCTGGTCACGGTGGTCGGGCACGCAGCGACCATCGCGGCCGGTGAGTGGGTCCAGCTCTCGGGTACCTGGTTCAACGACCGCACCCACGGCCTGCAGTTCCGGGCGGGGTTCCTGAAGGCGAGCCCGCCCACCACGCTGGAGGGCATTGAGCGCTACCTCGGCTCGGGGATGATCCGCGGCATCGGCCCGGTCTACGCCAGGAAGCTGGTCCGGGCCTTCGGAGAAGCGGTGTTCGACCTGATCGAGGCCGAGCCCGGCCGCTTGCCGCCATGGAGGTGGTCCGCCATTGCTTTCCGCGCTGCATCGTCGTCTCCGAGTTCTATGGCTGTCGCGATGCGGGTGTGCTCGCGCGAGATCTCCGGTCGGCGGTCTAGGGAGGGGAGCCCGGCCAGCTCGCGCGTCAGTCGAATGCCGAAGATCATCTGCTCGCGGAAGGCCTCCAGCGTCGCGAGGAAGAAGCGGTTGCCGCTGGCGCGGGCGATTGCGTGGTGGAAGGCGACGTCGGTCTCCAGCGCCGCCTCGCCACGCGCCACCTCCTCCTCCAACCGCCGCCTGGCCTGGCGAATGGCCTCGATCGCCTCGGGGTCGGCGCGGCGGGCGGCATGAGCTGCTACCTCGCTTTCCACGCTGCAGCGGAACTCCAGGAAGGCGCGCATGTCGGGGATGCTGTGCAGCGGCCCGAAGCTGGGGGACGCCGGGCGCGGTGGCTCGCGCACGAAGCTGCCGGAGCCTCCCGGATGCGGCGGTCGTTCTCCAGGATCTGCTTCTTCACCACGACGAGCTGCGGCGCCAGCATCTCCAGGCAGATCCGGGCATCGGCTGGGATCCGCAGGTCATCGGGATTAGCCACGACCGCGAGCAGGCGGTCCAGACCCATCCGCCCAACAGGCGCCACCACGCTGAACTCCGACATGTGCGCTCGCATGGAGTTGGAGAGCTGGGTGCGCTGCCGGTTCAGCATCAGTCAGCCATATCAATCCCATGTACCTGGAACACCGACTTGGCCACGTCCAGGCCGACCGTCACCGCCTTCTTCATTGTCGCCCTCCTCCCGGCTCAACCTGCAATTCCTACCGCAGTCAGGGTGGAGAGCCGTCCACTACATCAGAAGCGGACGGGCGGCTTTCGGACGAGCAACATATCAAAGCAGGCTGGACGGGACGTCTAGCCCTCACGCGATCCGGTGCTGGCGTCGCAGTTGCGGCAGAACCCGGTCGGCAAAAACCTCGATGAAGGCACGCTGGTCGCCGCCGACCTGATGCAGGTCCATGCTCTCAAAACCAATCGCGGCGCATTCGGCCAGAAGGGCTGCATGTTGGCCCAGGTCGGCGGAAACGTGGACCGTCTCGCGCAGATCTTCCGGCCGGACGAAGCACGTCGCGGCCTCGAACTGGGCAGTAAGGTAGTTCGGCGGCTTCCGACCGAGGCTGTGCGGAGCGGAAACGTCGATTGTACACCTCCCTATTGGGAAGGCGCTCTCCTCAGGCCCACCGATCTGCACCAGAGACCGCTGAAATCCCCAATCTGGCGCTTATTCACAGGCAAGCTGCGCTGCGGCATTGTGCAATCCGAAAGCGGTCGTCTAGCCTCCCCAATCTGAATGGATGGAGGAATGACCATTGATCCGGGTCCCACTGGCATACGCCATTCTTGCTGTTCCGCTGGGCGCTCTCGCGTTCGCGGCATCGGCGGCGGCCCAGGCCCTCAATGTTGGCGTCGGAACGGCCGCCACGTCCATCGACCCGCACTATCACAACAACGGGCCAAACAACGCGCTCACGATGCACATCTTCGACCGGCTGGTCGAGCGTGATGGCCTTGCGCGGCCCCAGCCAGCTCTGGCCGAGCAATGGCGCGCGGTGTCCGACACGGAATGGGAGTTCAGGCTGCGCCAGGGAGTCGCCTGGCATGATGGCCGGCCCTTCACGGCGGAGGATGTTGTCTTCTCCTTTCAGCGCGTGCCCAATGTCGCAGGAAGCCCTGGTGGCTTCGGCGGCTTCCTGCGCGAGATTTCGGAAGTTCGCGTTGTGGACCCGCACACGCTGCGCATCATCACGAAGCAGCCCCACCCGCTGCTTCCACTCGACCTCGCCTCCGTCAGCATCATCGCCCGCCACGTAAACGGCACGGCGACGGAGGACTACAACA
>DATCMG010000521.1:0-8204 GCA_036563555.1 Roseomonas sp.
CCAGCGGCAGGCTCTGTGGCGCATCGGCCAGGTCCAGCACCAGCCCCTCCACCCGCCAGGCGCCGGAGGGGGTGTGGACCAGCAGCGTGCGCTTGTTCGGCGCCGAAACCTCGAAGCCGACCGAAGTCGCGCGCATGGCGATGGTGTCGAAGGCGAACTCGATCAGCGTCACGTCCGCATCCACCAGCGTCCAGGCCTGGGGGCGGTTCAGGATGGGCGCCAGCCAGCGGAAGAGGCTGCCGGTGCCCGCGCCGAGATCCAGCAGGCGCGGGCGCGTGGGCAGTGCCGCGGAAAGCGCCTGGGCAAGCGCGATGTCGCGGGCGCGCGCGTCGGCCGGCTCGCGCAGCTCCAGCCAATCGGCGTCGAAGCTCTCGCTCATGCGGCGGCGGCCTCGATCTCGCGGGCGAAGGCGGCGGCACGGTCGGACCAGCGCGGCAGGCGCTGCCCTGCGCGCCAGGCGGCATCCGACATGGCCTTGCGCAGGCCGGCATCATAGATGGGCCGGCGCATGGCGCGGGACAGGCTGTTGGCATCGCCCGGTGCGCAGATTACGGCTCCATCGCGCGGCGCGAGATCGGCCAGGGCTCCGCCCTCGGTGATGGCCAGCGGCAGGCCACGGGCGAGCGCTTCGGCCACCGCCATGCCATAGCCCTCCCAATAGCTGGCCGAGGCGAAGAGGTCGGCGTGGTCATAAAGCGCCTCCAGCGCGGGGCCCTCCACCTCTCCGGCAAAGGTGACGCGCTGCGCGATGCCGAGTTCATCCGCCAGGGCTTCCAGGCCCTGCGCGTGCACGGGGTCTCGCGAGCTGCCCACGATGGTGAGCGTCCATTCGATATCCGTCAGTCGCGCAAGGGCGCGCAGCAGCACGTCATGGCCCTTGCGCGGCACCAGCGTCGCGACCGCCAGGATCGCGCAGCCCGGGCCGCCGGAGCCCGTGGCACGCCGGGCCTCGTCCGTGCCCGGCTCAACCGTGCCGATACGCGCGGGGTCGGCGCCGAACTCAGGCGGCAGGCGCTGGGCCGTGAGGCGCGAGGTGGTGACCAGCCGGCCCATTCGGGGAAAGAGCAAACGCTCCCGCTCGCGAAGCGCCTCACGATCCGCCTCGGGAAAGCCGTTCTCCAGCGCGGTGGGGTGATGGATCAGTCCGACGGCGCGCGCCAGGGCGGCGGAATCCGCGAGGGGTGCGAAGGCGGGCAGGCCGAGCCCGTCCACCACGAGCACCTCATCCGCGGCAAGCCGATCCATTACGCCGCGCGCCTCGGCCTCGGCGGTGGCGTCGGGCAGGGGATGGCGGCCCGCCATCTCCTCCACGCGCACCGCATGGCCCAGATCGCGCAGCCCGGCGAGGATGCGGCGATCATAGGCATAGCCGCCGCTGACCATGTTCAGCGGCGCCGGGACGGCGAAGACGATCCTCACGTGGAGGCCGCCCGCTTCGGCACCTCGGCCTCATAGGCTGCCCAGGCGAGGGGGCTCTCGCGCAGCAGCACCTTCACGGCCACCACGTCCTTCCCGCCCTCGCCGAGCTTGCCTTCGGCCAGCGCCGCGCAGAGCAGGCCATGCACGTGGAAGCAGAGGAACTCGGTGGTGGTGTTCTGCCCGGTGAAGGCGGGCAGGGTATCGAGGTTGCTGTAGTCGAAGCTGTCCAGGATGCGGCGCAGCTCCACCCGCGCGGCGGCGATGTCCACCAGCAGGTTGGCACCGTCCAGGCGTGGCGCGCGGAGCTCGGCTTCCACCACGAAGGTGGCGCCATGCACGCGCTGGGCGGGGCCGAAGCCCTCCCCGCGGAAGGAATGGGCGATCATCACATGATCGGCGACGGTCAGGCTGTACATGCTGGTCTCATTCATAGGTGACGACGGGGCAGAGTGGCGCGGCCTGCCCCTCGGGCGGGGTGCCGAGCAGGTCGGGCATGGCGCGCGGCAGGTCACGGAAGGCGACCATCGGCCCGCAGAGTGCATCCAGCGCCGAATCGGCAAGCAGTGAAAGCGCCAGCTCCATGCGCTCGGCGTGGCTCCGCCGCCCGCGCATCGGTGACGCGACCTGGCCCACCTGGGTGGAACGGATGGTGACCCGGTTGGCGTGGAAGGCCTCACCCAGCGGCAGGGTGCATTCAGCGGCGCCGAACCAGGAGGCCTCGAGGATGCGTGCCTCGAATCCCGCGCAGCGCAGCGCCGTGCGAAGCCCCTCCGGATGGCCTGACGCATGGATGATCAGGTCGCGGTTCCCCGGCGCCTCCTCCGGCGTGACCAGCCGCAGGCCGAGGCGTTGCGCGACCGGGGCTCGCAGCGGATCGGGATCGGCGATTGCCAAGTCCGCCGCCGGAAAGCGCGACAGCAGCCAGGCGCAGAGCAGCCCGACCACGCCCGCGCCGACCACAAGCACGCGCTCGCCCAGCAGGGGCTGCGCGTCCCAGATGGTGTTCAGCGCCGTTTCCATGTTCGCCGCCAGCACGGCGCGCCATTCCGGCACCCGGTCCGGCACGGTCGAGCAGAGCGCAATGGGCGCCACGAAGCGGTCCTGGTGCGGATGCAGGCAGAAGACGCGGCGGCCCACCCATTCCGCCGGACCATCCTCCACCATGCCGACAGCGGCGTATCCGTATTTCACGGGGAAGGGGAGATCGCCGGATTGCAACGGGGCGCGCATCCGCGACCACTCGCCCTCTGGCACGCGGCCCTGGAAGACCAACCGCTCCGTGCCACGGCTCACGCCGCTGGCCAGTGTGCGAACGAGCACCTCGTCCTTGCCGGGTGCGCGCAGCGTCTCGCCATGGATGGCGCCCTGGCCGGGGCCCGTGGTCCAGAAGGCCGTGCCTGTCAGTGATTCCGTCATGCGCCCTCGCAGACAGGAGGGCGTGTGCGGCGCAGCGGGATGTCGAGCAGGATGTCGCCGCCCTCCAGGGGATAGGGGGTCCATGCGAAGCGCAGCCCATCCGCGATGCGCGACGCCTCGGGCAGGGTGAAGGCCGCGCGGCCGGAGCCAAGGATGACCGGCGCGACGGTGACATGCAGGCGGTCCAGCAGGCCGGCCGCCAGGAAGTTCGAAACGGTCATGCCGCCGCCCTCCACGAAAAGCCGTGACAAGCCGCGCGCGTGCAAGGCGCACAGCAGGGCAGCGAGATTCAGGCCGCCGCCTTCCCGCGGCAGGCGCAGCACCTCGGCCGTGCCATGGCGCGCGTTGCCCGGCGCGTCCTCCAGGCAGGCAAGGATGCTGGGCGGACCGCCATCGGAGAAGACGCGGTGCGAGGCCGGAAGGCGCCGCCATGGGTCGAGCACGACGCGCACGGGGCTGTCGCCCTCCACCTCGCGCGTGGTCAGCCGCGGGTCGTCATGCGCCACCGTCCCGGCACCGACCAGCACTGCGTCGCAAAGCGCGCGCAGGCGATGGGTGTGGAGGATGTCGCCGCACCCGCCGATCCATTGGCTGGACCCGCCTGAAGTCGCGATCCGCCCATCCAGGGTCTGCGCGAGGCGTCCGATCACCATGCATCCATCCGCGCCCGCGCCGCTGGCCAGGACTGGGCCGAAGAGCGCGGCCAACGGGTGATCGGGCAAGGCGGTGGCAGCCCCGGCGCGGCGCGCCAGCAGCGCCGCCCAGGCTTCCTTCGTCGCGCGATCGACGGTCTCGGCAATGGCATCCATCTGCCTGAGCTATGCCCCAGCGGCGCGAGGCGCGCCAGCAGGCGGCATCGCCGTCAGGCGCGTGCGGCGAGTGCGAGCGAAGGTGTGTGGCGCGGCATGGCGCGTTGACCCAGCCCGCCATAGGTGGTGGGCCGGCTGGCCGGCAGGGCGGCGCCCGCAATCGTCTCGATCACGCGGGACTGCAGGTTGATCGCCCGCTCCAGCAAGCGGCGGTTCTCATCCGACAGACCGCGCAGGCGCAGCGCGAGGGTTTCCGCCGCCGTGCGCAGCTCGCCCTGCGCGCTGCTGCCGGTCCGGGTCGCGGCGCCATAGGCGGCGGCGAAGGCATCGGAGGCCTGCAGCTTCGTCGTGGCGAGCGTCGCGGCGCGGGAGAGGTCGAGCCGGGCCAGCGCCTCGTTCTCGTCGCGCAGCGCCTCGGCCAGGCGCTGCCCGGCATTCAGCAGGGCATGGATCATCGGAACCTGGCTCACGGCGTCGCTCCTTCGGAAGGGATGGGGTTCTGGGCAGGGGAGGCCTGGGCGGCCTGAACGCGCAGCAATTCGCGGTAGACGGCATCGGCGATGCCTACCCCGCCCCGGTCGGACCAGGCGCGGGCGTAGTTCTCGACCAGCATCGGCCGCCACTGCGCCTCCGCCGCGCCGCCCGAGAGCAGCCCCTTCGGCGCATCCCCGAAGACTGGCTGGAGGAGCGCGTTGAGGGCTTGCGCCTCGAAGCGGCGCGCGACGCGGGTGAGGGCGGCGTGGTTGCTCGGCAGGATGTCCATCACCGCACCTCCAGCTCGGCCTGCAGCGCGCCCGCGGCCTTGATGGATTGCAGGATGGTGATCAGGTCGCGCGGCCCGACGCCCAGCGAGTTCAGCCCGCGCACCAGATCCTCCAGCGTGACGGAACGCGGCAGGATGCCCAGGCGCCGCTCGCGCTGGTCGTCCACCTCGATCCCGGTGCGCGGCACCACGACCGTCTCGCCCCGCGCCAGTGGATTCGGCTGGCTGACCTGCGGCGTCTCGGTCACGCGGATGGTCAGGTTGCCCTGGGCGATGGCCACGGTGGAGACACGCACATTGGCGCCCATCACGATGGTGCCCGAAGCCTCCTCGATAATGACGCGGGCGGCCTGGTCAGGTTCGACGCGAAGCTGTTCGATATCGGTCAGCAGCCGTGCGATGTCGCGGCCAGCGGTCATCAGGACCACGGTGCGCGGGTCGGTCGCCGTCGCGCTGCCCGTGCCTACCGCATGGTTGATGGCGGCTGCCATGCGCTGCGCCGTGGTCAGGTCCGGATTGCGGAGCGAGAGGCGCACGCGGTCCCGCCCGCCCAGCTCGAAAGGCAACTCTCGCTCCACCACCGCGCCGGATGAGATGCGTGCCGAGGTCGGCACGCCACGCTGGACGGAGGCAGCCTGGCCGCGCGCCCCGATCGCGCCCGTGGCGACAGCCCCCTGCGCCACCGCATAAACCTCCCCATCCGCGCCCAGCAGCGGGGTGACGAGCAGCGTGCCGCCCGTGAGGTTGGAGGCGTCGCCGAGGGAGGAGACCGCGATGTCCACCCGGCTGCCCGGCCGCGCGAAGGCCGGCAGGTTGGCCGTGACCATCACCGCCGCCACGTTGCGAGTGTCGAGCTGCTTCTCCTGGTCACGCGTGTTCACGCCCAGCCGCTCGAGCATCCCGACCAGGGACTGGCGGGTGAAGATGGCGGAGCGCAGCCGGTCCCCCGTGCCGGGCAGTCCCACCACCAGCCCGTAGCCGACGAGCTGGTTGTCGCGCACGCCCTCGATATCCGCGATGTCCTTGATCCGCACCTGGGCCGCGGCCGGGGTCGCCCAGAGGAGGGCGAGGACCATGACAAGGAATCCCATCAGGATCGGCGCGGCCTTCGCGCTTCGGAAACCGGTCTGGCGCACAATGCTCTCCACCAAGGCGTCTCCCCCGGCGCAACGCCCATGCCAGGGCGGGGTGGGGGAGGGGGCGGCAAGGCTTGCCGGGCAGGGGGCGTTTCCGTCCCTGGCCGCGGCAGGATCGGGCGGCGGAATGCGGCAGGAGGCGGCGTTGGCAGGCATGATCGGCATCGGCGGCACGGCTCGCCCGGCGAGTGTGGCGGGACCGCGGGGACCACGCGGCGCCGCCACCTTCCGCCTGCCGCCGGATGCGACGCAGGCAGGGACCGGGGCGGCTGCGACGGCCGCCGCCGCCCCTCTCGGCCTCATAGCCCTGCAGGAGGCCGAGGGCGCCGCCGCCCGCAACCGCCGTGGTGCCGCCCGCGCGCAGGATCTGCTCAGGGAACTCTCCGCTCTCCAGGCTGAGATGCTGCGCGGCGGCGCCGATCCGGAGCGTCTTTCGCGCCTCGCGGAGCTGGCGGAGGCCGATTCGCCGGCGGATCCCGTTCTGGCCGATGCGCTGGCCGGAATCGCCCTCCGCGCCCGGATTGAGCTGGCCCGGCGTGGCATAATGGTTGCTGCAAAATGAATAGCCGCTGCTTACAGGCGCTTGCGGAGGGAGTTCCCCTTGTTTTGGGCCCGGTGGCCTCGCTATACGCGGCTACCTGACCGGCCGGGGGGACCGGGGAGTCGGGCCAGGCCATCGGGATGCAAGCCATGCTCATCACCCTGCCGCCGGATTATAAGCCCTCGGATGACGAGGCCTTTATGAACCCCCGTCAGCTCGCCTATTTCAGACAGAAGCTGCTGCGCTGGCGGCAGGACCTGCTGCGGGAGGCCGGGGAGACGCTCTCCTCCATGGGCCAGGGGGGGATCGTCGAGGCCGACCTGACCGATCGCGCCAGCGTCGAGACCGACCGGGCGCTGGAACTTCGCACCCGCGACCGCGCCCGCAAGCTGATCAGCAAGATCGACCAGGCGCTGGAGAGGGTGGAAAACGGCACCTACGGCTATTGCGAGGAAACGGGCGAGCCGATCGGCCTGCGCCGGCTTGAGGCCCGCCCCATTGCCACCCTGTCCATCGAGGCGCAGGAGCGCCATGAGCGGATGGAGCGCGTCCACCGCGATGACTGAGGGGGTATTAGCCCCGCAGCAGCCCGGCTTTCGCCTCGATCTCGCCGCTCCCGGGGAAGGCGGCCTCCATCGCATAGGCAGGCAGGCGGAGGTGGTCCCGCAGCAGGCCCTTCGCCACGGCGCGCAGATCCAGCGTGGGCGCGAGGTCACGGTTCTCGTGAAGCCGGCCCTCGCCCAGACC
Organism: Roseomonas sp.; assembly: GCA_036563555.1. Taxonomy (GTDB): domain Bacteria; phylum Pseudomonadota; class Alphaproteobacteria; order Acetobacterales; family Acetobacteraceae; genus Roseomonas. Next base: position 6,832 of record DATCMG010000521.1, read on the forward strand.
GGGCCAATCGGCGAGCACCCGCCCGCCCGCCACCGCGCCGCCGAGCAGGAAGGCGGCGCCGGCCGTGCCGTGATCGGTCCCGAGATTGCCGTTCACCCGCGCGGTCCGGCCAAATTCCGTCATCACCAGCACCGCCGTCCGCGCCCAGGCGGGTCCGAGTCGCTGCCGGAGCGCGTCCAGCCCGTCATCCAGTTGCGTCAGCACGCCGCGCAGGCGGTTCTGCTGGGCCTGGTGGGTGTCCCAGCCCCCGATTTCCAGCGCCGCCACGCGCGGCCCGCCCGGCGTTGCCATCAGCCGCCCCGCCGCCGAGGCCAGGGCCACGAAGCCGCCGCGCTGCTCCGGCGGCGGCACCACCCCGGCGGTGAAACCGCGTGCGCGCATCCCCTCGGCAATGGCGGGGCCGGTCAGCGGGTCGGCGTGGTTCAGTTCCATCAGCCCGGCATAGAGATCGGGCGAGGGGCGATCGGGGCGGGAAGGGGCGTACATCCCCACCGGCTCCGCCCCGCGCAGGATCAGCGGCAGGTCGGCCCCGATGGCGAAACCGGCGCGGTTGCCCCCGGCCTCATGGCCCGGCAGCCCCGCCAGCGCCCGGTTCAACCAGCCGGAGGCGAGGCGCTGCCCGGCCCCGCTCTCCATCAGGTCCTGCGCCTCGAAATGGCTGCGGGACCGGGTGGGGCCGCAGACGGCGTGGATCGGCAGTGCCTCATTGGCCCGGAACAGGGCGTGCAGCTTCGGCAGGCGAGGATGCAGGCCGAAGAAGCCGCCGAGGTCGAGCACGCCGCCCTCCTGCCCCGGCTCGGGCAGGGCGAGGGGACCGCGCAGCCCGGCCAAGGCCGGGTCGCCATAGGGCTGCACCGCCGCCATCCCGTCGAGCGCGCCGCGCAGCAGCACGACCACCAGCCGAGAATCGCCCGCCGGCCCCGAGCCCAGGGCGAGCCGCGACCGCCCCAGCACCGCCCCGGCCGAGAGGCCGAGAAGGAGGCCGCGCCGCCCGATCGAGGGAAGATGCCCGTTCATCGCCGCTGGAACTCCGGGCTGCCAAGAAGAAGGGTGAGCGCCTCGCGGTTCGAGCCCGCGCGCGTGACCGCGAGCCGCGTGGCATCGGAGGCCAGGGGGCCAAGGGAAAGTTCCAGCGCCTCACGCGCGTCGCGGCGGGAGAAGCGCCCGCTGATGGCGTGCATCCGGTCCAGCCGTAGCATCATGCCCTCGGGATGGATCCAGCCGGCGGCGACATCCGGCCAGCCATTCGGGGCAGGCGCCTGCCAGACCGGCTGGCCGAGCGCGGATACGGCACCGAAGGCCATTTCCGCGACCTCCGGCCCAGCGCCCATGGCGCGGAAGGCCGCGATCACCAGATCGGTCGGGGAGCGCAG
>DATCMG010000056.1:0-3860 GCA_036563555.1 Roseomonas sp.
CGAGATCGGCTTCGATGGCTTCGAGGTTCCCGCATCCTCCCTGCTCGGTGGCGTGGAGGGGCAGGGCTTCAAGCAGCTGATGGAGACCTTCGAGAGTGCACGCATCCAGACCGCGGCGCGTGCGCTGGGCGTCGCGCAGAATGCGCTGGAACTGGGCGTGGCCTATGCCACCACGCGCGAGCAGTTCGGGCGGCCGATCCTGCAATTCCCGCGCGTGCATGCAAAGCTCGCCTGGATGGTGACGGAGACGATGATGGCGCGGCAGCTCACCTATTTCGCTGCGCGTACCAAGGATTCCGGCCAGCGCTGCGACATGGAGGCAGGCATGGCGAAGCTGCTGGCCGCGCGCGTCGCCTGGTCCAATGCGGACAGCGCGCTGCAGATCCATGGCGGCAACGGCTACGCGATCGAATACCCGATCAGCCGCGTGCTCTGCGATGCGCGCATCCTCTCCATCTTCGAGGGCGCGGCGGAAATCCAGGCCCAGGTGATCGCGCGGGGTCTGCTCGGACGTGTGAACTGAACCGGCACGTTGGCCCTGTCGCACCGCGACCTGGTGGCTGCCGGCCACGCGAACGAGCCGGCCGTGGTGATTCAGAGTGCTGCGTCCGCGTTGGGCGGCGTTGCGGAGGCCGGTGTGGGTCTCCTCAAGCGCATCGGCTTCAATGTGCAGCCGCTGCCCATGGACAACGCCGCCATGAACCAGCGCCGGGTGAAGCGTGAGCCCCCGGCGCAAGGGGGCTGGAGCGCATTCTTCACCTCCGTCGGTGGGCTTGATCAAATGAGTCCGGCGGGTCACCTCGCCCTGCGCGGACATGCAGCGACAGGCCATGCTGGATGTTCCCTGCATCCCGCTGGGCCAATCCCTGGACCCGGCCGCCTACCGGCGAAGCGTGACGGGTATCCCACGAGGCTTTTGCCTGTTCTGGAACCTCGGCAAGACCTGACCTCCTCCGCGCATCGTGTTGCCAACACCGGCTGGGTTGCAGCCCTCCGCCCTACAGCTGAACGAAATATCCCCCGGGCCGCGCGGAAGTCACCAAGCCGGATAGGCAGGGCTGGACCATGACGCGCTTCGATTGAGACGCCGGGCGACCTCCAGCACGGCCTCATCGCCCCCGAAGCGGCCGACCACCTGGACTCCAAGCGGCCGGCCATCGGCGTGTGGTCTGACGGGAATGTTGAGTCCGGGATGGCCAATGGCATTGACCCAGGTGGCAAAGGCATTCTGAGCCGCGGCGTGCCCTGGCCGCCCGTCGATGCTTGCCGGGAATTCGTCACCGAGAGGCCAGGCTGGCGAAGCCGCGCTGGGGCAGAGGTAACAGTCCACATCGCCCCAGGCGTCCGCCACGCGCCCGCGGAGCTCGGCCAAGCCATCCATCGCGCGCACGTAATCCACAGCGGTCAGTCGAAGGCCCCGTTCCGCCGCAGCGGCGATGGGGCCGCTGGCCTCGGTGCGCCACTGTTCCGGGTGCATCTCTGCCGCTCGCGCCGCGCCGGCGGCACTCACCGTTCCCCAAACCTTCCGCACTAGCGCGATATCGTAGGGGGCTTCCCGGGCCACCAATTCGCAATGGTTATCCCTCAGGAGGTCCGCGCACTCCTCCACCGCGGCAGCCACTTCGGGGTGGACGAGTTCATCTTGAAGGCCCGAGAACCAACCAATCCGGAGTTTCCGCCCGGACGGGGACGGCAGCGAAGGAAGGCGCTCCGAAGCAGGATCCCTGGGATCCGGGCCTGCAACCGAGCGGTACAGAAGCTCCAGATCCTCCAGCGAGCGGGCCACGACGCCAACCGCCTGGAAATCCAACGCCATAGGCGGGAAGCCATGGCGGCGCGCGATCCTCCCGTTGGAAGGACGCAATCCGTACAAGCCGGTGTAGCTCGCCGGCAGCCGCGTGGAACCGCCCGCATCGGTGGCGAGGGCCAGTGGAACCATGCCGGCGGCCACTGCCGCGACTGATCCGCCACTGGAGCCGCCCGGGGTCAGATCAGTGTTCCAAGGGTTCCGCGCAGGACCGTGCAGCGGGCTGTCCGTCCGCCCGGACAGGGCGAACTCGGGCGTATTCGTCTTGCCGACGATCACCGCGCCTGCTGCACGCAGCCTCTCGACTGGAATGTCGTCCACCGGAGGTGAGAAATCCGCCCACATGCGGCTGCCCCAACGGGCTGGCATGCCCGCAACCCACAGGTTGTCCTTCACCGCCACCGGAACACCATCGAGCGGCCCAAGCCGGGCGCCTGCCGCCTGCCGCGCATCAGCGGCCCGAGCAGCCTCCGCTGCCCCCTCCTTATCCAGATGGACAAAGGCGCCAAGTGCGGCGTTCGAGCGGTCGATACGGACGAGGCAGTCCTGCAGCAACTCGCTAGGCTTGCAGAGCCCCGCCTCCAGTTCAGCCGACATGGCGCAAGCGGATAACGGCGGCCGGCCGGGCTGGGTCACGTAGCGAATCCTTTCTGCTGGATGCAGGGTTCATTGGCCAGAATCGAGCGCAGCGCCTTCTCCTCACGCTGCAGAAGCGAAACCACTTTCTCGATGCGCCGGACGTCCAGGCGTTCCTCGATGGCGATGATGGAGAGGGCGACCGGGACGCCTCCGACACCATTCCCGATGGAAACAGCGACGCCTCGGAAGCGGGCCACAATGCGTCCCGAGGTCACAGCGAAGCCGCGGGCGCGGGTTGCTTCCACGGAGGCTCGCACGCGCTCCGAGGTCATTCCATAGCGGCGATACCGGCTTGCATTGCGCGCAAGCACCGCGTCGACCTCTTCGGAGGGAAGGCTCGCCAGAACGGCCAGGGCTCCCGATCCCACTCCGAGGGGGCGCCGGTTCCCTATCTCCACTGGCGTGGCGCGGATCTCAAAGCTGCCCTCTCGGCGATCCAGGCAGAGCGCGTCGGCGCCGCTCCGGCAGTTCAGATAAGCCGTATCGCCGATAGTGGTCGCCAAGCGATCGAGCGAAGGTCCGCAAAAACGGCGGATGTCGATACGAGGGGCAGCGGCGAGGCCGAATTCATAGAGCAAGGGCCCCAGGCGATATGCGCGTGTGGCCTCATCGCGTTCGAGCAGCCCTTCGCGAAGCAGAACCGTAAGAAGACGGTGGGCCGTCGGCTGCGGCAGCCCCGCTGCCTCTGCCAGGGCAGTCAGCTTCGCCCCATGCCCGCGCGAGGCAGATACCTCCCGGAGGAGCGACACAGCACGGTGAATAACGCGCGCTCCGTCGCGGCTTGGCCCGGCGGCGCCCGAGGCGGCTTCTTCCACTATGCGAGACCCTTCCTTACCAGCAACGCTACCCAACTGCCGCTCTACGGGCAATCAGCACTCAAAATGCTTTCCACGTTGTGGAAGTCGACGCCGATTGCGCTTCCTGCAGTGACGGGTTCGCTGGAACATATCCACAAGCCGCAACAAGCGGCGCCTCAATGGGCACTGGGCAACAGGCCGCACGGCACAGGAAAGAATTCGAGAAGGACGCGATATGAGCGGACGACGCGTTGGCCACCTTCCCACCAAGGCCCACCTTGATCGCCGAAACCTGCTTGGCGCCGGCTTGGCGGCTGGCATGTTTTCCCTGGGCTCGAAGGCATATGCTTCCGAGGCAGGGTTCCCGACCCGTCCGATCCGCCTCATCGCCCCGTTCCCGCCGGGCGGAGCTGCCGACGTCATCAGCCGCCTTCTCAGCCAGCCTCTCTCCGCTGCGCTAGGCCAGCCCGTGGTGGTCGAGAACCGCTCCGGTAGCGGCGGGCGCATCGGCACGGAGGCGGTCGTTCGCGCCCCCGCCGATGGCTACACGCTCCTGATGGGCAGCCAGGCGACGAACAGCATCAACCCGCCCCTCTATCCGGACCTCCCCTACGACC
>DATCMG010000555.1:0-4492 GCA_036563555.1 Roseomonas sp.
ACGGCCGGAGTATGTCCGTATCGCGTGACCGCGGACCCGCCAACGGCGCTCCTTCGCCCACTAGCTGGTCCATGCAACGCAGTCGTGCCGAGTGGCACGGCCAAAGCGGCGCCAACCCAACGCGACAGCACCTCCGGACTATCGCCAAGCATGGCCGCATGGCTTGGCAGAAGGACTCGGGTTATAACTGGCGTGCCTTGGTCGAGGCGGATATCGCGCGCTTCAAGCGGGTCAGCGGCTGCGGACTGCGCTCGCGCACGGACGGGCGCCGTGCGCCCGAGGTGGCCGTCGCTGTCCGCGCACTCAATCGCATGCTCGACCTCAGACGCCCGGAGTACGTCCGGATTGCGTGATCGAGAGCGTCAATTGGTGTACCGCGCCTGCACGCCTGATCCATGCAACGCAGTCGCACCAAGCATCCTGCGGACTCACTCCGACCTCCCCCACCTCTATCATCTCCTTGAATTGGGTGAGATGACGACACACGAACCGCGCACGGCACGACAGGCGCGGCGGGCCTGTTCGCTGGACAGGCTGGTGACGCGCGCGCGCCAGAGCCAGCCGGATTGGGCCCGCACGCGCCGCACCTGCACTGCACCGCCGCGAGTAGCCGCCCGTCGCGCCACCGCCTGCGCTCGGGTACGGGCGGAGTAGGCGCCCAGCTGGACCGACCAGCGACGCGCCATCGCACTCGAAGAGGTACGGCGTGGCGCGCGCGACGCGATTGGACGCGACACTGGCCCGCGCGATACCACAGCCCGCGGCGCCGGCGGGCGCAGGGCGGGCGCTGCCTGTGCCAGACCCACGAGCCGCAGGCCACCACGGGCCGCCACCATCGTGGTACCCGTCGCCGGACGCACCCCATCAAAGCCGCGGTCGAGCAGAGCCATGACATGTGCATCCCGCGCTGCGCCCGTCGCGCCGCCGAACATCACGGCCACGAGCCGCCGGCCATCCCTTGCGGCGCTGGCCGCGAGATTATACCCGCTCGCGTCGATGTAGCCGGTCTTGATCCCGTCAGCACCCTCGTAGGCGGTGAGGAGGCGGTTGTGGCCGCCGATGTAGCGACCCCGCCAGTCGAAGCCCGCCGCGCTGAAGTAAGTGTAACGCTCGGGGAAGTCCTGGATCAGGCGTCTGCTTAGCAGGGCGATGTCCCGCGCGGTCGTCACCTGCGCCCGGTCCGGCAGTCCGGAAGCATTGCGGAAGGTGGTACGGCTCATGCCAAGGGCGCGAGCCTTGCGCGTCATCATCCGCGCAAAGGCGGTCTCGGTGCCGCGGGCCAAGTGCTCCCCCAACGCGGCAGCCGCGTCGTTGGCCGACTTGGTCACAAGCGCCATTATCGCCTCCCGAACCAGGATAGTGGAGCCGGGCCGCAGCCCCAACTTGGAGGGCGGTCTAGAGGCAGCGTGCCGCGAAACGCGGATCAACGTCTTCTCTGTTACCTTTCCGCGCCGCAACGCCTCAAACGCCAGGTAGAGCGTCATCATCTTGGTAAGGGAGGCCGGGTAGCGTGCAGCATCGGCATGGGCGGAGAACAGCACCTCGCCCGTCTCCGCGTCCTGTACAAAGGCGGCATAGCGGTGATCACCCGACTGAGCTTGTGCCGGCCGTGCGGGCAACACCGCCGCGCAAAGCGCGGCCAGGCAAAGAACGGCCCCGGACAGGCGCCAACGGGCGCCACTGCGGGAAGGCAGCATGGCAAGTTCCCCCTTCGTCACGCCCGCCCCCCGGCAGGTCGCGCAGGTCTTTCCCACCGCAGCACCCCTGCGCGACGGGCTGTCATCGTCGGCATGGCCGCTGCGCGAGGCAGCCGACCGGTCCTTTCACAGCGATCGCGCGCACCATGACCCGCTCGGGAGGTGCTCGTAAGCACACCAGGGTCGCAGCAACGAAGAGATACCTTTCGTCATCCAGCGTGAGGTGCTGACGCGTGGAATCCATTGGCCGCGCGCAGCTTGCGGCTCGCCCCCGCACCGGTAGCATCGGGTCCGCTCCTCACCTTGTGGAAGTACCGCGCTTGCGCTCCATCCAGATCGTCGCCGCCCTGCTCATCCCCGCCCAACTCGCGCTGACGCAGGCCGCCGCCGCGCAACCCGGAATCCGGCAGGTCGGCGCCTCACCGGCCGCCGAGGCAACGGGCGAGGCCCGGGCCTTGTCCGAGCGGGACATCCTTTTCGCCCACCATCGGCTCCTAGGCACCGAGCCCGACTTCGGGGCGCTGGCCGCACTGGAGGTGGACAACCGGCCGCCACCAGCGCGTCCGGTGCGCAACCCGGAGAGGGAGCGGCGCTATCTCCTCGTGCAGGCCGAGCGGCGGATCCGCGCCGAGTTCTCGGCGTTCGACCTCGACCGACGTTTCCGGATCCGAATGCCCGTCGACGTCCTCGGCTATGCCGGGGCACGCGGCGGCATCCCACTCCGCTCCGGCCTGCGCTACGGCTTCTCTATACGCGACGCGACGGGCGGGGACCGCGGCTTCTCACTGCGTGACGACGGTGAAGCAACCGACGGCGGTTAGCGGGGACAGGCTGGTTGTGGCGAGTACGGAGGCGAAGGAAGTCCCGAAGCTCGTCGTAGCGTCGGCAGAAGCGCTGCGCTGAAGTGAAGCTCTTGAACCCGCGCATACATCGGGTTCGGCCTTTCACGCCACCAGATTGGACGCGAGCGCATACAGATCCCACGATAGGGCACGTGAATCACTCGCGCTTTCAAGTGCTCGCGGACCGCCGTGAAGTTGAGGTGGCCACCTCGAGCTGGCAGGGGTGAGGCGGCGCCCCGCCGCAGCGTGAACAGTATCCGCTCAGGTTAGAACTGGACGCAAAGCTTCTGGTGCATGCCTCCTGGCGACGATTGAATCGCCACTGCGTTTGGTCAGATCCCCCCCTTTGTGAAAGGACTTGCGGATGATCGCCGGCCGTCCCACGGTATCTACCGTGCACCTGGTCCTTTTGCGCCTTCTTGGCATTGGTGGGCTGATACTTCTCTCCGCCGGTTCGGCGCGAGCGGCCTGCACCGATCCCCCCGGCCCTGGCGTCGACTGGCGGCGCTGCCTTTTCGCGACGAGAGATCTCTCTGGCGTCAATCTCGCAGGCGCGGTGCTGCGCGACGCCTCCTTGCGGCGTGCACAGCTTGCAGGCGCGACGTTGACGGACATCGACGCGCCGAATGCACGCTTTACCTTCGGAGATCTGTCCGGTGCTGACCTTACCGGTGCGGTACTCCGGAACGCCGAACTGACGCGCGCCGTGCTGTATAGTGCCACGCTACGCCATGCGGACCTTCGCAATGCACAGCTATTCGGCGCCGACCTTCGAGAGGCCGACCTAACGGGGGCGGACCTCAGCGGCGCCAATCTGATGAGCACGATGCTGGAAGGCGCACGCTGGACTGACGGAACGCGCGTCTGCGCCGCGGGCTCAGTCGGAGCCTGCCTCTGAAGCACTGATGAGTCCTCGCTTGAGCTTCTCCGAGTCAATGCTGGGGTTGGATCCTAAGACGGCGGCCATGGCTGGGTAAAGATCGAGGCGGAGCTTCATATCGGGCGAGCTTGGCTCGCTAGCCTCGCATCCTGCGGGACGTTGTCCCCACCACGGTCCTACATCTGGACCAGCGATCCTTCGAGAGATGGCGCCACTCTGTGCGGCCGAGCGCGAGGCGCCCGTGGCGTCTCGCTCAGGCCAACTCCATGTTCCAGAAGACGAGGATCTGGTCCGCCACCACACCCTTCACGTTGGAGCGGTGGCCGGTCACCACCTTATAGCCGCCCAGTGGGATCGAGAAGGCCTCCTCGTTGGAAAGGCGCTGTAGCTCGGTCGCGAGGACCTGCTGCTTTGCCTTGTCCGTCTCGAAGGCGAAGTCGTTGCGCAGCTTCTCCATCTCGGGGCTCTCCGCCCAGCCGACGTAACCACGTGCACCGCGCCCATCGAGGTTAAGGTTGATGATGGGGTTCATCAGGTCGAGATTTGTCCAGATGCCCCAGGCGATGCTCCACCCACCTTCAGAGACGGGCACGTTGCGGTTACGGCGAGCGAGCAGGCTGTTCCAGTCCATGCTATCCACCTGCACGTTCATGCCGATGTTGCGCAAGAGCTGCTCCGTCACCGGTGCCAGGGCGCTGCCAGAGGGCAGGTCGGCCGGGTGTAGGATCACCACCTTTTCGTTGTTGTAGCCGCTGTCGCGCAGGAGCTGCTTCGCGCGTTCGATGTTCGCGCCAGGACCAGTCACCTCGGCAACGTAGGGGGACTCGCAGGACAGGACGGATGTGCAGGGCTGAGCCAGCGTGTTGTCGCCTATCTGGGCGGCCAGGTAATCGCTCTGGTTCACCGCGGCCATTACCGCCTGGCGCACCTTGCGGCTGTTGAAGGGCGCCTGAGCACTGTTGAAGCGCATGAGGATGAAGTTACCCACGCCGCGCGGCTTCAGCACCACGCCACGGTTGCGGCGCATGAGATCCATCATGTCGGGCGGAATGTTCTCCATCACCTGGACCTCG
>DATCMG010000559.1:0-4199 GCA_036563555.1 Roseomonas sp.
CACAGGTGCCCCCCGGGAGCGATGGCACCAATGTGGCCGGCTGGGCGACCGGAGTTGTAGGGCGGGAGGCACCATGCTTTGAATGGCGTGGCGCTCGCGGGCTTCGCCTTCGTGCCCCGGACTGGCGCCGCCGACGAGCACGTAGCGGCAGAGATGAGAGCTTGCGACCCGGCCGGCCGGAGTAGGACCCCACCGGCACGTGGCGGCGCGTATCGACGGCACTTCATCGGGTGCCGCTGACGCGGCTGCGCCACGCCGAGGAACCTCGGCTGGCGCAGGACCGCTCCAGGCGGTGCTTCTGTCCCGCCCCAGGAGGATCGGCGACCGGGCCGCATCGGACCGGTCGGGGCAAGTTGGGGCAGGAGCACCGACCTCCCGACGCCCTCCACACCGACGAGAGCCACGGCCGGCACCTCTGCCAAGCCGCACTCCGTCACTGAAATATCCGTCCCTCAGCAATTCCTTTCAGGTAATCCTGGTGAAGCGACCGCCCCTACGCCGCCCGAATTCCGGCGAGGAAGGTGTCCACCTGGCCGCGAAGCTGCTCGGCCCGCTGCGCCAAATCGCCCGAGGCCGAGCGCAACTGTGCCGCTGCCGCCCCGGTGCGCTCCGCCCCCTCCTTGACGCCGGCCGTGTGACCGGACACGTCCTGGGTGCCGGAAGCCGCCTCGGCTACCGCCCGGCCGATTTCCCTCGTCGCACCCGACTGCTCTTCGGCGGCGGCCGCGACCCGGGTCGTAATGCTGTTCATCTCCTCAATCGTCCGGACGATGCCGGCAATGGAGGAGACAGCGCGCTCCGTCTGTCCCTGCATGGCCGCGATCTGGCTGCCGATTTGCTCGGTGGCCTTGGCGGTCTGCGTTGCGAGGGTCTTCACCTCGCTCGCCACCACGGCGAAGCCGCGCCCGGCCTCGCCGGCACGCGCCGCCTCGATGGTGGCGTTCAGCGCCAGCAGGTTAGTCTGGCCCGCGATGTCATTGATCAGCCGCACCACGTCGCCAATGCTGCGTGCTGCCTCGGACAGCCCCTGCACCGCGCCATCGGTCTGCCGCGCGTCATCGGCCGCGCGCCGCGCCACATCAGCGGAGCTGGCCACCTGCCGCGCCACCTCGGCGATGGAAGCCGCCAGTTCCTCGGCCGAGGCCGCGACCGTCTGGACATTCGCGCTGGCCTGCTCGGAGGCCGCGGCCACCGAGGTCGCACGCTCCACCCCGTCGTGGGCGGTGTAGGCCATCTCCCCAGCCGTCGCGTTCAGCTCGGTGGCGGCCGCGGCGACCGTGCGGAGCACCTCAGCCGCCTCGGTCTCGAAGTTTCGGATCAGCCCGTCCACGCGCTCGCCGCGGGCAGCCTTCGCCGCTGCTTCGTCCGCCTGGGCGGCGGCCAGGAGATCAGCCTGCTGCAGGCCAGTGCGGAACTCCTCGACCGCTCGCGCCATGCCGCCGATCTCATCGCGACGGCCCACTTCAGGAAGGTTGAAGCCGTAGTCACGACGGGCGAGCTGGAGCATGGCTCCCGACATACGGACGACCGGCTTGGCGATATCCCTGTTCAGCCAGCCGCCGGCAACCAGGGCAACGATGAGTGCGAACAGGGTCGCGCCACCAGTCTGCCAGAGCGCGGAGGCATAGGTCGATTCAGCACGCTCTGCGGCTTTGGCGCCATTCCTCGCGGTAAACTCAAGCAAGGCCGTGATGCTGTCGCGAACCTTGTTGAAGGCGGAGAGCATGTCGCCGTTGAAGAGGCGGGCCGATGCCACTGTATTTCCAGCCGAGCTCAGTGCCTCGATGCGGGCGTCGAGCGCACGGTATCCGCGCCAAGCCGTGTCGAACGCTTCCAGGAGTCTCTTCCCTTCGGCGGAAACAACGTAGTCCTGCAGGCGGCCGCGATTTGCCTGGAGCCGGTTCAGGGAGTCGGCCCCGCGCTGAGCGGCGCTCGCCCGGCCTTCGGCGTCGCTCGCCATCACCACGTTGGCTTGATTCATCCGGTAGCGCAGCGCTGCCTCGCTCAGGCGTCCGATGGCCTCCACCTCAGGCAGCCATCTCTGCCCGAGCTCGCGAGCTTCATGTCTCACCGCATCAATCCTGTGGATTGCCACAGCACCAATACTCATAACCACAAGAAGGAGAGCGCCGAAGGCAACCGTCAATCGTCTGGCAATGGAGAGACTAGAGAGGAAGGACACGGGTAGAGGCTCCTAAATGCAGCTTTCCTGAACGTAGTTCATTAGGCATGCAATGTCACCAAAGTGTGACCGCCGTATCTTTACGGCGAGTATTCATCCGCGACGGCCTCTTCTTTCAGAACCAGCGCCGTCCGAGTTGGACGGTTCGGGAGTCGCTGCGTTGCGCGCGGCGCCGCTCGACTTGAATAAGCGCGACGGTCGTCATTGAGCCGGAGTGGCGGGTGTGCCCATGAGCAGCGCGATTTCGGCCAGAACCCCTGGCTACTGCAAGCCAGTTCGGGTAGGCGACGAGGAGGTGCTCCGGTCTGTGGTGACACGAGCCCTAATGAGAGCTGTGCGCGGAAGGCTTGATCCGGTGCGGCGCACTCTGATTCGATGCTCTAGGGAGCGGGACGGAGGCGGTCGTGGCACGACGGCGTATTGGGCAGGAACGGCTGGCCGTAGGTGGAGAGGCCCCGCTGCGCGGCGGCACGTCGCTGGACGAGGTTGCCGCCCTGATCGACTGGGCCGAGTTGGACGCGCTACTCGCGGGCATCTCGGCATCGGCCAAAGGCGAGCTTGGCTGGCCGCCGCTGGCGCTGTTTCGTGCGCTGCTGCTGGCCACATGGCACGACCTCTCCGACGTGCGGCTCGCCGAGGCGCTGGACAACCGCGCCAGCTTTCGCCAGTTCTGCGGCTTTGCCACTCAAGAACCGACGCCCGAGCGTACTACCTTCGTCCGCTTCCGCGCCGCGCTGCTGCGCCGCGGGTTGGATCGGGCATTGTTTGAGGCGGTCACGCGCCAGCTCGATGCCCGCGGCGTGGTGGTGCGCACCGGCACCCTGGTGGAGGCGGCGCTTCTGCCGTCGGCAAGCATATCAAGTGCGACGGTGAGGCGCGCTGGGCGGGCCACCGCCGACGTAAGCCGGTTCCTGGTTACAAAGCTCATGTTGCCACTGACCAAGACGCGGGGCTGATCCGTGGTGTCGAGGTCACCACGGCCAACGTCCATGACGCGGCGGAGCTAGCCGCGATCCTGCCGGAGGCGCCTGGGCCGGTGTACGGCGACACCGCCTTCTCGGGCAGCAAGCCGGAGGCGGCCATCCGCGCCTGCGGTGGCACACCCCACGTCACGCACAAGAGCACTTGGGGTGGGCCGGCGGCACTGGCGCGACTGGAGGCACACAACGCCGACGTGCGGCGGGTGCACGGCGGGATCGAGAAGGTGTTCGGCACGGCCAAGCGCTCCTACGGCTTGCGTCGGATGCGCTGGCTGGGACTGGCCCGCGCGGGACTGCAAGTTCGGCTCGCGGCAATGGCCTACAACCTTCGCCGCAGTTGGCGTCTGCTCGGGGATGCGCCTGCCTGAGCAAGGCTCGAACTGCGCCCGTCGAACAGCTGGAAAGCCCACCAATGGGGTAAATGGAGAGCCTCCGGCGCTCAACGCAGCCCCGCAAACCCTAAACTCGGCCAGAACGGCTGAAAACCGCAGCTATCAAGCCTTCCGCGCACAGGTCTCATGAGTCGACCGAAACCCGCGAATTCCTAGCTCAGTGCGGCACCTGTCGTGCTGCCATTTCGTCCAGCATCGCTTGGCTGCGGCGCGCCGCCTTGCACGCCGCCTCATCAGCGCGTTTTGCGCGCAGGAGTTCGACCGCGCGCTCGGCAGCACGGGCAGCCGCCAGCTCCTCGCGTGCCACCTCGGCCGCGCCTTCAGCCAGCCGAGCCTCGGTGGCAGCACGCTGGCGCATCGATTCGCCGCGCGGCAGCCAAGCCGTGAGATCGCCGGTCGCATGCAGGCATAGCATCGCCTCCGCGCCGCTCAAAGCGGCGGCGGCGGCCACTTCGTGCGGAATGGCCGCCGCCGCCGCAGCGGCGCGACGGGAGGATTCGGATGCGCTGGATCGTCGTGCGGCTAAGGTCCGTTGCGCCTCGGCCACTTCCAGCCCGCGCAGACGTTGCAGGATGGCGAGGGGATCATGCTGGGGCATCGGCTTGCGCCAGTAGCTCCGCCAGGGAGGCGAAGGTGTCATCCACC
>DATCMG010000562.1:0-3356 GCA_036563555.1 Roseomonas sp.
CGTCTCCATGCCCGGCGCATCCTGCCCGGTCACGACCTGGGTACGGACCGGAAACACCACGCCATTAGCGGCCGTGCCGGCGGCCTTCATGGCGTTCTCATCCATGCCCCAGACATTGCCCATGAACTGCACCTGCACCCCCGCCGTCTGGCAGGCCCGCAGCACGGAAATGTTGGAGCCCGCCGTGTTGCCGAGATAGGCGTAATTCGCCCCCTGCTGCTTCAGGGTCAGGCACTGCGCGGTGTAGTCGCCGGGGGTGAGGGCGAACTGGATCGCCGGCAGGACCTCGAAGCCCAGCTCCCGCGCCATGGCCTCCCCCGCCTCCTTCGGCGAGTTCGGGTAGGGGTGGTTGCCGCCCATATGGACGTATTTTGGCCGCCCCTGCTGCCCGCGCGCCTTCCAGTCATCGGCAGCCCAGCGCAGCATCCCGCGCAGCGCGTCGGAATAGGACGGGCCGAAGAAGAAATTGTAGGGCGAGGCCTCCACCCCCTGCCGCCCGGACTTTCCGCCCGCATCCGTCAGTGCGGCGGAATAGGAGCCGGAGATGAAGGGAATCTTGTCGCGGTTGACGAAGCGGACCAGTGCCTCGGTATCCGCGGTTCCCCAGCCCTGGATGGCGACCACGCGCTCCCGCCCTGTCCAGGCCTGGTACTGGCTGACGGCGCGCGGCGCCTGATAGCCATAGTCGAAGCCGAGCACGTTGAGCTGACGGCCGCCCACGCCGTTCCGGGTCTGGTTCACCCAGGCGAGCGTATCCGCGACCCCCTGCCCATAGGGCACGCCGACATCCGATGTCGCGCCCGAATTATCCATCAGATGCCCAACCGGGATGCGCTGCTGCGCGATTGCGGGCGCCGCGAGTGCGACCGTGGCCGCCAATGCCAGAACTGCCTTCATCGTCCGTTTGCCTCCATTGGCCGCTGTTCCGCGGCTCATGTTCAATGCGAGTAGGGGTAGAGCTTCCAATAGGCCCTGATGAGCCTCCATCGCCGGGCCAGCCCGTCCGGCTCGAAGATGAGGAAGAGGATGATCGCGGCACCAATCGCCATCTCCCGGAGGAAGGAGATGTTGCCGCCGATCTTCAGCATCCGGTCCAGCGCACTGCCCGCGATCGCATCTGCGGCTGCCTGGACCACCTCCGGTAGAGCCACCATGAAGGCTGCGCCCATCAGGCTGCCCATGATGGAGCCCAGCCCCCCGATGATGACCATGCTGAGGAACTGGATGGAGAAGAGGATGTTGAAGGCCTCTACGCTGACGAAGAGCAGGTGATGCGCGTAGAGCGCCCCGCCGATCCCCGCATAGAAGCTCGCGATGCCGAATGAGAGGGTGCGATAATAGGCGAGGTTGATCCCCATGATCTCGGCGGAGAGATAATGGTCCCGCACCGCGACGAGCGCCCGCCCGTCCCGCGTCCGCATCAGGTTCGCCGCCGCCACGAACATGACGACGACGAAGGTTAGGACAAGGTAGAAATACGTCTCCTCGCGGTCGAATACGAAGCCGCCAATCGCCGGCGGCTCCGTGAGCCGCCCCGCAACGCCGCCGGTGAACCAGCGGGCGCGAGCGAAGAAGTCCTCCAGGATGAACTGCGCAGCCAGCGTCGCGATGGCGAGGTAAAGTCCTTTGAGCCGGGCTGCTGGTGCACCGAAGATCAGCCCCACGGCCGCCGTCATCACGCCCGCCAGCGGAATGCAAAGCAGGACGGGGATGTGGAAGCTTTCATGCAGCCAGGCCGAGGCGAAGGCGCCGAAGCCGAAAAAGGCGGCATGGCCGATGCTGATCTGCCCAGTGAAGCCCACCAGGATGTTCAGCCCGAGCGCGGCGATGCCGAGCGTGCCGACATTGATCAGCAGGCTCAGAAAGTAACGGTCCAGGACGAAAGGCGCGCAGCACAGCACGGCGAGCCCGGCCCAGAGCGCCGCACGGCTTCCGAAGGTCGGGAAGATCGTGGTGTCGGCGCGGTAGCTCGTGCGGAAATCGCCGGCGGGGATCATCACCGTCATGGCGTCAGATCCGCTCGATGTTCTTCGTGCCGAACAGCCCATAGGGCTTGATCAGCAGGATGAGCAGAAGCGCGTAGAAGGGCGCCACCTGGTACATGTTCCCCCAGTTCAGCCACTGGCTGTCCACATACTGCGCCAGGTTTTCGAGCACGCCGACGATCAGCCCCCCCAGCACCGCGCCCAGGATGGAATCCAGCCCGCCGAGGATCACGGCCGGAAAAACTTTGATCCCATAGACCGACAGCGCCGAGGACACGCCGTTCACCATCCCGACCGTGACGCCGGCCACCGCCGAGACGACCGCGGAAATGGCCCAGGACATGGCAAAGACCCGCGGCACGGAAATCCCGAGGGATTGCGCCACCTGCTGGTCGAAGGCCGTGGCCCGCATCGCCAGCCCGTGGCGCGAATAGCGGAAGAACCAGCCGAACCCCGCCATGATGGCGATCGAGATGCCGAGCGAGAGCAGATAGGCCGTCTGCACCTCCAGCCCCATCACCGTCACCCGTTCCGCGCTGAACACGGGCGGGAACGGCTTGGCGAAGACACCGAAGATCCATTTCATCAGCGCCTGGAAGAAGATACCCAGCCCGATGGTCGCCATGATGACGCTGATCACCGGTTCCCCGATCAGGGGCCTCAGCACCACCACCTGCAGGATGATGCCGAACAGCGTCATGAAGACGAGGGTGAAGAGGAAGCCGAGGATGAAGGGCAATTGCCAGTCCGTCAGCAGCCACCAGCACACCCAGGCGCCCACCAGCAGGAACTCACCCTGCGCGAAATTCACCACCTGGCTCGCCTTGTAGATCAGCACGAAGGACATCGCGACGACGCCGTAGAGCGCCCCGACGATGAGCCCGTTCAGCACGAGCTGGAACAGCAGCGCCCCGTCCATGGTCAGGCCAGCTCCCTCTGCCGCTCGGCCGAGGCCACCGTGGAGGCGACGTTCAGCACGGTGCGGATGCGCTGCTTCGTGCCGTCCTGGAAGGCGATGGTGGTGTCCACCGGGATCGCCTCCTCGCCGGCATAGATGGCATCGATGATGCCTCCGTATTTCTGGTTGATCACGCCACGCCGGACTTTGCGCGTGCGCGTCAGCTCCTCGTCATCCGCGTCCAGCTCCTTGTAGAGCAGGACGAAGTCGCGGATGCGCTGCGCCGGCGGAAGCGTGGCGTTCACCTTCTCCACCTCGCTCCGCAACAACTCCAGCACCTGCGGGCGGGCGGAAAGGTCGGTGTAGGTCGTGAAGGCGATCCGGTTCCGCTCCGCCCATTTCGAGACGATGGGGAAGCGGATGCAGATCAGCGCCACGAGATGTGGCCGCGCATCGCCCAGTACCACCGCCTC
>DATCMG010000568.1:0-7371 GCA_036563555.1 Roseomonas sp.
CTGCGCGCCAACCCCCGGATGGAACCCGCCGCATGATCCGCCTGACCCATGGCATGGTGCTGGCGGCCGGGCTCGGAACGCGGATGCGTCCGCTGACCGAGGCCGTGCCCAAGCCCCTGCTGGCCCTGCGCGGCCGCTCCCTGCTCGACCACGCGCTGGACCGGCTGTCCGAGGCCGGGATCGAGGAGGTGGTGGTGAACGCGCATCACCTCGCCCCGCAGATCGTCGCGGCCTGCGAGGCGCGCACGAACCCTCGCTGCACCGTGCTGGTCGAGGACGAGCTGCTGGAGACCGGCGGCGGCATCCGCAACGCCCTGCCGCATCTCGGCGGCGCGCCCTTCGCCGTGGTGAATGGCGATGCCTATTGGCTGGACGGCCCAACCCCCGCCCTGTCGCGCCTCGCCGCCGCCTTCGACGAGGAACGGATGGACGCGCTGCTGCTGATGGTCCGCGCAGCGACCGTGGATGGCGAGGTCGGCCTGGGCGATTTCCTGCTCGATCCCGTCGGCCGCATTCGCCGCCCAAAGGAGCGCGAGGTCGCGCCCTATCTCTATGCCGGCGTGCAGATCATCCACCCCCGCCTGCTGGACGGCACGCAGCAGTATGAACAGGAGGGGGGTCGATTCGGCCTGATGGGCCCCTGGATGCGCGCCATCGAGGAGGGCCGCCTCTACGGGCTCGTGCATGACGGCGCCTGGTTCCACCTCTCGACTCCACCGGATCTGCAACGGGCGGAGGAAGTTCTGGACAAGGGGCTGGTGAAGCTGTTCTAGCGCTGTTCTTCTATCGGGGGAGGCGAGGGGGCGCGCGGTGAGGCTGTACGAGATTCCTGCCCATCGCCCCTTCCTGGACGATCTGGCCCATGGCGTGCTCGCCATGGCGGCGGATCTGGAGGATCCGGCGGCGCTGGCGCGCACCACCATCCTCCTGCCCACGCGCCGCGCCGCGCGGTCGCTGCGGGAAGCCTTCCTGAAGGCCTCCGGCAAGCCGGCGCTGCTGCTGCCGCGCCTGCGCGCCCTCGCCGGCCTCTCGACGGAGGATGCGGAGGAACTGTCGCTCCCGGCGCTGCTCGATGAGGCGCCCGCGGTGGATCCCGCCCGCCGCCTCGCGGTGCTGACCGAGATGGTGATGCGCCTGCCCCCGCATTTCGGCGGCCCCGGCAGCCCCGACCAGGCCTGGCGCCTGGCGTTGGAACTCGCGACCCTGCTGGACGAGATGGCGCTGGAGGGCTGCGACCCCGACCGGCTGCCCGAACTCGTCACCGGCGATCTCGCGAAGCACTGGGAGATCACCCACACCTTCCTCGGCGCCGTCATCAAGGATTGGAATGGCTGGCTGGCGGAGCAGGGCCTTTCTGACATCGGCCCGCGCCGTGTCGCCGCCTTGCGCGCCCAGGCCGAGGCCTGGAAGGAGCACCCGCCAACCGACCCGGTGATCGCCGCCGGAATCGGCATCGGCGGCACCATCCCCGCCGCCACCGAGCTGCTGCGCCAGGTCGCCCGGATGGAAAAGGGCGCCGTTGTCCTGCACGGCGCTGGCGAGGAACTACCGCCGGAGTTGTGGGAAGTTCTGCGCGATGCCCATAGCCACCCGCTGAACGGCACCGCGCGCCTGCTGCGCGGCATGGATGCCACCGCCGCCGACCTGCGCCCCTGGCCCGGCCGCGCGCCCGATGCGCCCGCGCCGAACGAGGCCCGCGCCGAGCTTCTCGCCCGCGCGCTGCGCCCGGAGGACGGCATCGCCTGCTGGCAGGAGCGCGAGCCCGAGCGTTGGCGCCCCGCCTTGACCGGCCTGGACCTGCTGACCGCCCCCGACGAGGCCGGCGAGGCCGCCGCCATCGCCCTGCTGCTGCGCGAGGCGCTGGAAACCCCCGGCGCCCGTGCCGCCCTTGTCACGCCCGATCGCGACCTCGCCCGCCGCGTCTCGGTCGAGTTGCTGCGCCACGGCATCCTGGCGGACGACTCCGCCGGCCAGCCGCTGGGCATGACCCCAGCCGGCGCCTTCCTGCGCCTGATCGGCCGCATGGTGGAGGAGCAGTTCGCGCCCGTCGCCCTGCTGGCCTGCCTGAAGCATCCGCTCTGTGCCGGCGGGATGGCACGCTCCGGCTGGATGCGCGCCGTGCGGGAGCTGGAGCGCCACGCCCTGCGCGGCCCGCGCCCTGGCGCCGGGCTGGAAGGCCTTCGCCGTGCGGCCGAGGCCATCCGCCACGAGGAACCGCGCGAGCGCGTGCGCGCGATGCTGGATGCGCTGGAAGAGGCGCTCGGCAATTTTCGCTCGCTGGAGCGCGAGGTGCGCCCGCCTTCCGATCTTCTCGCGGATCATCTCTCCGCCGCCGAAGCCCTGGCCTCCACCGATGAGCGCCCCGGCGGTTTGCGCCTCTATTCCGGCGAGGAGGGCGAGCCGCTGGCCGTCCATCTCTCCTCCCTCGAACCCGCCATGCGCGCCCTGCCGCCGCTGGAGGCCGCCGCCTGGCCCGCGCTGTTCGACGCGCTGCTGGAAGGCCCGCTCGCCCCCGGCGTGCGGACCATGCGCGGCCGCAAGGGCGGGTCGCATCCGCGCGTGCAGATCCTCGGTCTTCTCGAAGCGCGGCTGCAATCCTTCGACCGCGTCGTGCTCGGCGCGCTGGAGGAGAGCGTCTGGCCGCTGGCGACCGATCCCGGCGCCTGGATGAGCCGCCCGATGCGCGGCGCCTTCGGGCTGCCCGCGCCCGAGGCCCGCATCGGCCGCGTCTGCGCGGACTTCCTGCTCTCCGCACTATCGGCGCCGCGCGCCACCTTGTCCCGCGCCCGCAAGCGCGGTGGCTCGCCCACAGTGGCCGCGCGCTGGCTCACGCGGATCGAAACCTGCCTGAACGGGCAGGGGCTGGGCGGGCTGGAAACCTCCCCCGCCACGGGCTGGGCGTCGCTGCTGGACATGCCGGATCGTCCGCAGCCCTGTTCGCGCCCCGCGCCCTCGCCGCCCGCCGCGCTGCGCCCGCGCAAGATCGGCGTGACGGATGTCTGGCTGCTGAAATCCGATCCCTATGCCTGGTATGCCAAGCGCATCCTCCGGCTGCGCCCGCTGGACGACCTGGATGCCGAGGCGGATGCGGCGGAATACGGCAACATCGTCCACCACATGGTCTCGCGCTGGCTGGCGCTGTGCGATGGCGACCCGCATTGCATCGAAGCCGCCGGGCATTTCGCGCAGGCGACCGAGGATGCGCTGGCCGAATTCGCCCCGCGCCCCGGCCTCGTCGCCTATTGGCGCCCGCGCCTCGCCCGCATCGCGGATTTCGTGCTGGAGACGGAGCGCGCTCGCGATGGCGTCGCGCAACGCCATGCGGAGATCACCGGAGGCATCGAGCTGCCCTGCGGCGTGAGGCTGGAAGGCCGCGCGGACCGGGTGGACGTGATGAAGGATGGCCGCCTCGTCCTCGTCGATCTCAAGACCGGCGCGCCGCCCACCAATGCCGAGATGGTCGATGGCCGCGCGCCCCAGATGCCGCTGGAAGCCGCCATCGCCGCGCGCGGCGGCTTCGCCGGCATCGCCGCCGCCGAGGTCTCCTCGCTTGAGCACTGGCATGTTTCCGGCGGCTATGAGGCCGGTCTGGTGGCACATTTCCGCCCGAAGAATTCCACCCTGCCCGAGGTCAGCGAGGACGCCTTCGAGGCGCTGAACGGCCTGGTGCAGGAATTCCTGCTGGGTGACCGCCCCTTCCTCGCCCGCCCGCATCCGGCGCGCGCGCCAAAGGGCGACGAGTATGACCACCTCTCGCGCATCGCCGAATGGGGCGGCGCGACGGAGGGCGATCTCGCGTGAACGAAGCCATTTCGGCGCGCGTCCGCGCCCGCTACGCGCAGCAGGCGGCCTCCGACCCGCGCATCTCCGCCTGGGTGGGCGCCTCCGCAGGATCGGGCAAGACGAAGGTCCTGACCGACCGCGTGCTGCGCCTGCTGCTGCGCGAGGACACGCAGCCCGGCCGCATTCTCTGCCTCACCTTCACCAAGGCGGCGGCGGCGGAAATGGCGACGCGCCTTGCCCTGCGCCTGGGCCAGTGGTCCATGCTGGAGGAACCCGCGCTCCGGGCCGCGCTGGAGGATCTGACCGGCCAGCCGCCGACGCGCGCGGAGCTGAACACCGCCCGCCGCCTTTTCTGCCGCGTGCTGGAGCAGCCCGGCAGCATGCGGATCGCGACCATCCACGCCTGCTGCCAATCCCTGCTGCGTAGCTTCCCGCTGGAAGCCCGCCTTCCCCCCGCCTTCACCCTGCTGGAAGAAGCCGACAGCGTCACGCTGCTCGCCGAGGCGCGGGAGGCCGCGCTGGCCGGCCGCTCCATCCCGGAGGAAGCGCTGGCGGGCCTGGCCCGCCTCGTCTCCGCCGACAGCCTGGCAAAGGCGCTGCGGGAACTCGTGGGCAAGCGTGAGCGCCTGCGCCCGCTGCTGGACCGCGCCGACGGCCACACCCCCGCGCTGCGCGAATGCCTGGAAATCCCGGACGGCGAGACTGAGGACACGCTTCCGGCTCATGTCGTGGCGCCGCCGGAATCCTTCCGCATCGCCCTCGCCACCCTGTCCCAGCACAAGAACAAGGGCCCGCGCGAGGCAGCGGCCACGCTGCTTTCCATCCTCTCGGAACCCGAGGAGACGCGCGCCACGCGCTGGGCCTCCTGGCACATGACGCTCTTCACCCAAAAGGGTGAGCCGCGCGCGGCGCTGGCGAAGGAGGATGCCTTCGCCGCCGAGATGGCGCGGGTGGAGAACATCCTGGCGCGCTGGACCGCGCATCGCCTGCTCGGCGCGACCGGCTCCCTGCTCTCCGCCGCGCGGCCGGTGCTGGAGGACTACAAATTCCGCAAGCAGCGCCGCGGCGCGCTCGACTTCGACGACCTGATCCATCGCGCCCAGGCCCTGCTGCGCGACCCCGGTTCGGCCTGGGTGCTGTTCAAGCTCGATGGCGGCCTCGACCACCTGCTGCTCGACGAGGCGCAGGACACCAACCCCGCGCAATGGGGCATCGCCCAGGCCCTCGCGGAGGAGTTCTTCTCCGGCGACGGGACGCGGGAGGCCGGGCAGCGCACCCTGTTCGTCGTGGGTGACGAGAAGCAGAGCATCTTCGGCTTCCAGGGCGCCGACGCGCGCGGCTTCGCCGAATGGGAAGCCCGCTTCGACACCCAGGTGACGCGCGGCGGCGCGGTGTTCGAGCGCGTGCCGCTGAACGTCTCCTTCCGCTCCTGCGCGCCCGTGCTGTCGCTGGTGGACCAGGTCTTCGCCGATGGTGATGCGCGGAAAGGCGTCGTGCGCGACGGCGTGACGCTCGAACACTCCGCCGACCGCGCCGGACATGCGGGCAAGGTGGAAATCTGGCCGCTCCTCGAACAGGCCGGCGCGGATGCGCCCGAGCCCTGGATCGTGCCGCGCGATCCCGTGGCCGCGCAGGATGCCGAAGCCCTGCTGGCCGAGGCCATCGCCGCCCGCATCGCGGGGATGATCGCGAACGAAACCCTGCCCGCGCGCGGCGACCGCCCGATCCGCCCGGGCGACATCATGGTGCTGGTCCGCCGCCGTACGCGGCTGATCGAATTGCTCGTGCGCCAGCTCAAGCAGCGCGGCATCCCCGTGGGCGGCGTGGACCGCATGGTGCTGGTGGAGCAGATCGCGGTGCGCGACATGCTCGCTCTCTGCGACACGCTGCTTCTGCCGGAGGACGACCTGGCGCTCGCCGCGCTGCTGAAGTCACCGTTGGTCGGACTGTCGGAGGAGGATCTCTTCAGCCTCGCGCATGGTCGCGAAGGCCCGCTCTGGCATGTTTTCATCAAGCATCGCGACGAGAAGACGCCGGTCGGCGAGGCCGCGAGCTGGATCGGTGCCCTGGCCGACCGCGCCGACCTGATCACGCCGCATGCGCTGCTGTCCGAGGTGCTGGGCGAGCATGGCGGTCGTGCGCGCCTGCTTGCGCGCCTGGGCGCGGAAGCCGCGGAGGCGCTGGACGAGCTGCTCTCCGCCGCGCTGCGCCATGAGAACCGTTATGCTCCCTCGCTCCAGGGCTTCGTGCAGTGGCTGCGCCGCGGCGGCGCCGAGGTGAAGCGCGAGATGGAGAACGCCGCCGACGCCATCCGGATCATGACGGCGCACGGTTCCAAGGGCCTGCAGGCGCCGGTGGTCATCATCCCCGATATCGGCCGCGGCGGCGCGCGTGACACGCTGCTCTGGAGCGGCGCGGCACGCCCCGGCGCCAACGCCCCCGACGTGCCCCTCTGGGCGCCACGGAAGGAGTTCCAGGCCACGCCCTGGGCCCGCGCCCGCGACGCTCGCGCCCAGGCCGATGCAGAGGAGGAGAACCGCCTCCTCTACGTCGCCCTCACCCGCGCGGAGGACCGGCTGCTCGTCTGCGGCCTCGCCCCGCGCAGGCAGCCCGCGCATCCGAGCTGGCACGCGCTGGTCCAGGCCGGCTTCTTCCGGGGTCTGGAGGCCGGCCGTGCCGGCTTCGCCCGCGTACCCTTCGATCCCGCCGCGCTGGGCCTGCCCGATGGCTGCGGCTTCGGCGAGGAAGGCTGGGAGATCACCACCCCCCAGGAGGCCGAGCCGAAGCCCGATCCAGCCGTGTTGCGGGCCGAGGCCGCCATCCTCCCGCACTGGGCCACCATCCCCGCACCGCCCGAGGCGAGCGAGGATCCCATCGCGCCCTCACGCCTGGAGGGTGAGGCCGAGCCCCCCGCCGCCGCCCCGCATGGAGCGGGCGACCCCGGTGGCCGCCGCTTCCGGCGCGGGCTGCTGATCCATGGCCTGCTCCAGCACCTGCCCGAGCATGACGAGACGCGCTGGGATGAGTTGGCCCGCCGGCATCTCGCCCGCCCCGGGCATGGGCTGGATCCCTCCGAGCAGGAGGCGACGCTGGCCGAGACCCTGGCCGTGCTGCGCCACCCGTCGCTCATCGGCGCCTTCGGACCCGGCAGCCTCGCCGAAGCCCCGCTGGCCGGGGTGGTGGACGGCATCCCCATTGCCGGCCAGGTGGACCGGCTGCTGGTCACGCCCGATCGCGTGCTGGTGCTGGACTACAAGACCAACCGTCCCCCGCCCTCCGAGGTCGCGGACGTGCCGCCGGCCTATCTCCGCCAGATGGCAGCCTATCGCGCCGTGCTCCGCGCCGCCTGGCCGGGGCGGCGGGTGGAATGCGCCCTGGTCTGGACCTGGTCGGGCCATGTCATGCCGCTGCCCGACGCGGCGATGGACCGGCACGCGCCTGGTGCTTCACGGACTGGCTGATCAGGCTTGTCCGCCCCGCCCGGAGCATGACATTCAGGGGGTGGAACGGCCCGCAGCAGGCGGGCCGCGAGGAATGCCCAGGATGATCACCCGCCGCATGCTCGGCATGGCCACGCTCGGCCTGCCC
>DATCMG010000570.1:0-2375 GCA_036563555.1 Roseomonas sp.
GCGAGGAGCGCTACACGCTGCTCAACTCCGATCCGGCGCCCGACCAGGAGCACTGAGCGGCCATTCGGGACAGGGCGGCCTTGGGCCGGGAGGGCATTGCCCTCCCGGCCTTTTTCATGCCGCCACGAGCTGCCGCCCTTCCAGCCGCAGCGTGCGATCGTGGAAAGCGGCGACCGCCGGGCGATGGGCGATGGAGATGATCGCCGTGTCCGGCAGCCGCTCCCGCAACAGCCGATAGAGATGCTGCTCGGCGGCCGGATCGAGGCTCGCCGTCGCCTCGTCGAGAAAAAGCCAGGCGGGGCGGTGGAGCAGGGCGCGCGCGATGGCCAGGCGCTGCTGCTCTCCGCCGGAGAGCACGCGCTCCCAGCTTTCCGCCGTGTCGAGCCGCGGCGCGAGATGGGCAAGGCCGGCATCGGCCAGTGCGGCCTTGACGGAGGCATCGTCGAAGGCGGTTTCGGGCGAGGGATAGCAAAGGCTCCGGCGCAGGGTACCGAGCGGCAGATAGGGGCGCTGCGGAAGGAACAGGGCGGGGCGCCCTTCCGGAACCGCGATTCGCCCGCTGCCGAAGGGCCAGATGCCCGCCAGCGCCCGGAACAGCGTGGACTTGCCGCTTCCCGAGGCACCCGTGACCAGCACCGCCTCACCGGGCGCGACGGAGAGGGAGGTGTCCTTCAGCAGCGGGCGCCCATCGGGGAGGGTGACGGTCAGGGCGGACGCCTCCAGCCCTTCCCGCGCCTCGGCATTCACCGCGGGTCCCTCGGCGGTGCCGGTCTCGGCCTGGGCGACCGCGGCGTCGAAGCCGGTCAGGCGCTGCACCGTCGCGCGCCAGGCGGCGACCTCGGTGTAGTTGCTCACCAGCCAGGACATCGCCTCCTGCACCGACCCGAAAGCGGTGGAGGTCTGGATCAGCCCACCCAACGGAAGGCGGCCCGCGAAGTAATTCGGCGCCACCACCACAAAGGGAAAGATGGTCGCCACCTGCGAGAAACCGGCGGTGAAGAAGGTGAGCTGCTTGGTGGCCGTCATGATCGCCCACCAGTTGCCGATCACCGCGCCGAAACGCTGGTCCAGCGCCGCCCGCTCCTCCGCCTCGCCGCGATGCAGGGCGATGCCTTCGACATTGTCGCGCACGCGCACCAGCGCGTAGCGGAAATCGGCCTCCACCTTCTCTTGCAGGAAGTTGAGGCCGATCAGCTTCCGACCGATCCGGTGGGCCAGCCAGGTGCCGAGCGCCGAATAGGCCAGCGCGACCCAGACGAGATAGCCGGGGATCGACACGCCGAAGACGGTGACCTCGCCCGAGAGGCCCCAGAGCACGAGGATGAAGGAGAGCAGCGTGACGACGGCGCGCATGAGGCCGAGGCCCAGTGTCAGCGTGCTGTCCACGAACAGCCGCGCATCCTCGGCGATGCGCTGGTCCGGATTGTCGGTGCCGAGATCCTGCACGGCGAGCCTGTAATAGGCCCCGTTCCCAAGCCAGCGGCGGGTCAGGGAATCGGTCAGCCAGCGGCGCCAGCGGATCTGCAGCGCCTGCTTGAGGTAGAGCGCATAGACCGCGACGACGATGTAGAGCGCGGCGATGACGCTGAAGCCGGGGATGAAGCCGAAGTCATCCGTGGGCCCGCCGAGCAGGAGAAGGTTGATGAAGGCGTTCCAATCCTTCGTCTCCAACGCGTTGTAGAAGCCGCGCTGCCAATAGGTGAGCAGCACGTTCATCGCGACCAGGGCGAGGTTGAGCACCACCACCACGGCCAGGAGGCCGCGCGCAGCCCAGCGTTGCTCGCCATTCCAGAAGGGGCGGGAGAGGGACCATGCGTCGCGGAGGGCGGCGTGGGTGGGGCGCATGGTCGGGATCCGGCTTCGGTGGAAGGGGTGAGTGTCCTCCGCAGCCGGTATCGGTCAATCCGGGGCTGGCGTTCCCAGTTCGGGGGCGCGCAGGCGGATGACGCCGCGCAGGTCGTCCAGCGCGGCAGGCTTTCCCTTCCGCAACACCTCCAGCCGGCCTTCTCGCGCGAGCGCGACGGCGGCCTGGCGCACGGGGGTCATCAGGGATTGCCAGGCTTCGGGCAGGAGGGCGCGCGCCACCTCGCTCGGGCAGATGCTCTTGCCCGCTTCACGGGCTGAGATCTGGCGCAGGATCTCGGCCTGGATGGCGGGGCGGTCGGGCCGGGCTGTCATGCCGGAGGGTTACGCCGGATGGCGGGTGAGGGGAACCGCTATGGCAGGGTCCTGGAAAAGAAGAAGGGGCGGAGCCTTCTGGCTCCGCCCCCTCCTGTTCTCCTCGCGGGAGGTCGTTCTGCTTAGCGCAGGACGATCTCGACGCGGCGGTTCTGCGGCTCGCGCACGCCATCGGCGGTCGGGACCAGCGGACGGCT
>DATCMG010000573.1:0-9783 GCA_036563555.1 Roseomonas sp.
TCCTCGCCGAGGCCGGCGAAGGCCGCGCCTTCGTCCTCCAGGGCGGCGACTGCGCCGAGAGCTTCTCGGATTTCCACGCCAACAACATCCGGGACACCTTCCGCGTCCTGCTCCAGATGGCGGTGGTCCTCACCTTCGGCGGCGGCCTCCCCGTGGTGAAGCTCGGCCGCATGGCCGGCCAGTTCGCCAAGCCCCGCAGCAGCGACACGGAAACGGTCGGCGCCGAAACCCTCCCCTCCTACCGCGGCGACATCATCAACGGCTCCGAGTTCACGGCCGATGCCCGCATGCCCGATCCGCAGCGGATGGAATTCGCCTACCTGCAATCCGCCGCCACGCTGAACCTGCTCCGCGCCTTCGCCACCGGCGGCTTCGCCGACCTGCACGAGGTCCATCGCTGGAATCTCGGCTTCGTCGCCCGTTCGCCCCTGGCCGATCGCTATGCCGACATCGCCCAGCGCATCGATGAAACCCTGCGCTTCATGGCCGCCTGCGGCATGAACAGCATCACCGCCCCCCAAATCCGGGAGACGGAGTTCTACACCTCCCACGAAGCCCTCCTCCTCCCCTTCGAGGAGGCGATGACGCGCGAGCCCTCCACCCACACGGGCCGCCACTACGCCTGCTCCGCGCATTTCCTCTGGATCGGTGACCGCACCCGCCAGCCCGATGGCGCGCATGTCGAATTCCTCAGCGGCGTCGCGAACCCCATCGGCCTGAAGGTCGGCCCCACCACGGAAATCGACGACCTCCTCCGCCTGACCGAGCGCCTGAACCCGCAAAACACCCCGGGCCGCCTGACCCTCATCGCCCGCATGGGCGCGGCCAAGCTCGAACAGAAGCTTCCGCCCCTGATCCGCGCCATCCAGGCGAATGGCCGCAAGGTCACCTGGCTGTCCGACCCCATGCACGGCAACACGCACGCCGCCGGCGGCTACAAGACCCGCTCCTTCGACGCGATCCTGCAGGAGGTCCGCGGCTTTTTCGACATCCACCACGCCGAGGGCACCAACCCCGGCGGCGTGCATGTGGAAATGACGGGACGCGACGTCACCGAATGCCTCGGCGGCGCCCATCGCCTGACGGAAGCGAATCTGTCGGAGAACTACGCCACCTTCTGCGACCCGCGCCTGAACGCCGAACAATCCCTGGAACTCGCCTTCCTCGTCGCCGAGGAACTGAAGTCCCGCCGCGCGACCGACATCCGCCTCCAGGCCGCGCAATAGCCATGGACACGCTGCCCCCGCCTTCGAGCCACCTGGAGAACGACATCGCCGCCCGCACCGATGTCTACTTCAAGCGCACGAAGGCGGTCGTGCAGCGTTTCGGCGATTGCCGCGTCACCTACGCCATCTTCCTCCGCCGCCCCGTCGTCTCCGCGCCGGGGCTGATGCTCGACTGGCTCCACGCCGTCGCCGCCCAGCGCGGCACGGAGCTCGACATCCAGCTCATGCACAAGGAGGGTACCTGGGTCGGCGCCGGCGATCCCATTCTCTACATCACCGGCTCGTTCATCCAACTCTCCGATCTCGAAACCCTGCTCCTGCAGAAGCTCGGCGCCGCCTGCGTCGCGGCCCACAACGCCTACCAGATGTGCCTGGAACTGCCCCACATCGCCTTCCTCGCGATGGAGGCCCGCCACTGCGCCGGCGCCGAGATGCAGGAGCTGATGGCCTATGCCGCTTCGGTCGGCAGCGATGCCGCGAAGAGGGAAGGCGCCAAGGGCTTCGTCGGCAATGCCAATGACGCCACCGCCCATTACTACGGCGCGGCGAGGGGCGCCGGCACCATGCCCCACGCCCTGATCGGCTATGCGGGCTCCACCCTCCGCGCCGCCGAGATGTTCCACGAGGCCTTCCCCGAAGAAAACATCACCATCCTGACAGACTATTTCGGCCAGGAGGTAACCGACGGCCTCGCCGTATGCCGCCGCTTCCCCGATCTCGCGGCGGCCGGACGCGTCGCCGTCCGCCTCGACACCCATGGCGGCCGTTTCCTCGAAGGCCTCGATCCCGCCTCCTCCTACGCGATGATCGAGCGCCACGCCCCCGGCGCCATCCGCCGCTATCGCAGCGAGTCCGAACTGCGCCACCTCGTCGGCACCGGCGTCTCCGCCGCCGCCATCTGGCGCATGCGCGATGCGCTGAACGAGGCCGGGTTCCCCCGCGTCCGCATCATCGCCTCCTCCGGCTTCTCCACTACCAAATGCCGCGTGATGGCCGAAGCCCGCGCGCCCATCGACGTCATCGGCACCGGCAGCTTCATCCCGGATAGCTGGAGCGAGACCTACGCCACGGCCGACATCGTCGCCTATGACGGCGTGCCGCGCGTGAAGGTGGGGCGCGAGTTCCTGCTGCGCGGGCAGAGATAGGAAAGGCCGGGGGAAGGAATTCCCCCGGACCCCCATCTTTTTCTTCGAGTTTGGGTGGCTTCCTGTCACGGCGCGCTACGTCCTTCCGCCCCGTCCAGTAAGCGCCATTCCGCCGCCCTCAAGCCTGCCCTAGGGTTCGCGTGCCTATGCCCGACACCCTTCGCATTGCCCTGGCCCAGACCAACCCGCGCATGGCCGCCATCGAGGCCAACGTCGCCCGCCTCCGCGCCCTCCGGGCCCAGGCCGCGGCGCAGGGCGCCGATCTCCTCCTCACCCCCGAACATTCGCTGTCCGGCGCCGTCCCCGCCGCCCTCGCCGCCGATCCCGGCTTCGCCACCGCCTGCGAGGCCGCCCTGGCCAGCCTTGCCGCAGAGCACGGTCCCGCCCTCGTCGCCGGCACTCCCTGGCAGGATGGCCCCCGCCTCCACGACGCGATCGCCCTGCTGGAATCCGGCACCATCCGCGCCCGCCGCGCCGCCCACGACCCGCGCCCCGGCTTCGACCCCGGGCCCGCCCCCGGCCCCATTGCCTTCCGCGGCGCCCGCCTGGGCCTCATGCCCGGCCGTGACTGGCGCAACCCCGCCACCCCCGAAACCCTGGCCGAAACCGGCGCCGACCTCCTGGTCGCCCTCGATTCCCTCCCGTACGAGGCCGGCGGCGAGGAACGAATCCTCCAGGCCGCCCTGGCCCGCGTGGTGGAGAACGGCCTCCCCCTGATCCTCCTCAACCGCCTCGGCGCCGAGGAAGAGGCCGCCCATGACGGCGGCGCCCTCATCCTCAACGCCGACCGCAGCCCCGCCCTGCGCCTTCCGCCCTTCGCCGAATCCCTCACCCTCACCGAATGGACCCGCGCGGGCGACACCTGGCACTGCATCCCGGTCCCACCAGCCCCCGCCATGCCGCCCACCGAGCAGCTCTGGCGCGCCCTCCTCCTCGCCCTGCGCGACCACGCCGAGCGCCACGCGCCCGACGCGATCCTCCTTCCGCTCTCGGCCGATCCGGACGCGGCCCTGGCCGCCGTCCTCGCCGCCGACGCCTTCCCGGCCGCCGCCCTCCGCGCCGTGCTGCTGGAACAGGACGCCGAACCGCTCGCCCGGCAACTCGGCCTCACCGCGACCCCGCTCGACCTCGTTCCGGCCGTCCAGGCCCTCGCAACGGCCCTCCCGCAAGCCGCATCGCAACTCGCGCCACGCCTGCGCCGCCTCGCGATCGATGCCCTCGCCGAGGCCACCAACGCCCTCCCGCTCGTCACCGGCCCCAGCAACGCCCCCAGTGCCTTCGCCCCGCTCCGCCACCTCTCCCCCGCCCAGCGCCGCGCCCTTGCCACATGGCGCAACGCCCACCGTCCCGCCGGCCTTCACGGCCCCGAAACACCCTCCCTCCCGCTGCCACCCGGCGGCCCCGCCCAGCCCGCCGAGCAGCACTCCCGCCTCACCCCCTGGCAAAGCCTCGCCCGCGCGGATTACAAGCGCCGCGAACTCCCGCCCGGCCTGAACCCCGCCCCCCGCGCCTTCGGCCAGGCTCAGGAGCAACCTATGGGCCACCCCAACCCCCAAGAGGCCCCGGCGCCATGACCAACTCGCCCCACCCAGCCCCCACCGGTCCCTTCGTCCGCATCAGGGACCTCTCCGGCGGGAATGGAGACGAACCCGTGGAGGAGATCCGCGGCTTCGCCACCACCGCCGACGCCGCCACCTTCGCCCGCCGCTACGTGCGTGACAGCATGGAGCGCTGCCGCACCCCCGGCATGGACGCCGAGGCCGTCCTCGCCGCCTGGTTCGCCTTCGGGGAGGATGCCGAAGCCCTGGACCTCGATGGCGAGCACTGGACCTCCGCCGCCGAGATCCGCGGCTTCGCCGAGAAGCCCGCCCGCAGCAGGGCCGAGCGCGACTGGCGCGCCCTCGATCCCCGCAAGCACCTGGCCAACGAGGATGACGACACGGCCGGAGAGGGCGAATGAAGGTCCGCTTCGCCCCCAGCCCCACGGGCTGGCTGCATGTCGGCAATGCCCGCATCGCCCTCGCCAACTGGCTTGAGGCGCGCAAGCGCGGCGGCACCTTCGTCCTGCGCCTGGACGACACCGACACCGGCCGCTCCAAGCCCGAATACGCCCAGGGCGTCGAGGAGGACCTGCGCTGGCTCGGCCTCGACTGGGATGAGAGCTTCCGCCAGTCCGACCGCATCGCCGGTTACGAGGCCGCAGCCGAGGTCCTGAAGAAGAAGGGCCTGCTCTACCCCTGCCTCGAAACCGAGGAGGAGTTGGCCTTCAAGCGCGAGCAGCGCCGCAAGCAGGGCCGCGCCCCCATCTATGACCGTGCCGCGCTGAAGATGACGCCGGAGCAGCTCGCCCGCGCCATCGAGAACGGCAAGTCCCCGCATTGGCGCTTCAAGCTCAACCTTCGCAGCGTCACCTGGCAGGACGGCGTGCTGGGCGAGCGCAGCGTGAAGCTCCCCAGCCTGTCGGACCCCGTGCTGGTGCGCGCCGATGGCAGCTTCCTCTACACCTTCACCTCGGTGGTGGATGACCTGGAGACGGGCATCACCCACATCATCCGCGGCGAGGACCACGTCACCAACACCGGCATCCAGATCGACATCCTGGAAGGCCTCTCCGGCCGTCCCAACCGCATCTATTTCGCGCATATGCCGCTGCTGACCGATGCGGAGGGCGGTGCCCTCTCCAAGCGCCTCGGCAGCGTCTCGCTCCGCCAGTTCCGCCGCGACGGCATCGAGCCCGCGGCGCTGACCGGCTACCTCGCGGCGCTGGGCACCTCGCGCGATCCCGTCGCCGCCACGCCACGCGAACTCGCGCAGGAATGGGACATCACCCGCGTCTCGCACAGCCCCGCGCGCTTCGACACGAAGCAGCTTCTCGCGCTGAACCGGAAGCATCTCCACGCGCTCGACTTCGCCGATGTGAAGGACCGCCTCCCCGAAGGCGCCGACGAGGAATTCTGGCTCGCCATCCGCGGCAATCTCGACCTGCTGGCCGAGGTGCGCGACTGGTTCGACGTGGCGCGCGGCGACATCACCGTGCCCGAGCAGCCCGAGGAATCCGAACTCCTCAGATCCGCTCTCGAATCCCTGCCGCCCGAGCCCTGGGACGCGACGACCTGGCCTGCCTGGACCGCCGCCATCGGCGCGGCCACCGGCCGCAAGGGCAAGGCCCTCTTCCTCCCCTTGCGCCGCGCCCTGACGGGCGAGGAGCACGGCCCCGACCTCAAGACCTTCCTGCCCCTGATCGGCCGCGACCGCGCAGCGGTCCGGCTGCAGCGATCGATCGGCTGATTGAAATGCAACTCCACTTCCATGACAGCGCCCGCCGCCAGAAGGTCGAGTTCACTCCCATCGACCCGAACCATGTCCGCCTCTATGTCTGCGGCCCGACAGTTTACGACCTCGCCCATCTCGGCAATGCGCGCCCGTTCGTCGTCTTCGACGTGCTCGCGCGCCTGCTGCGCCGCGAATTCCCTAAAGTCACCTATGTCCGCAACATCACGGACCTGGACGACAAGATCAACGCGCGCTCCCGCGAGAGCGGCGAGCCGATCTCGTCCATCACCGCCCGCACGACAGCCGATTTCCACGCCGACATGGCCGCGCTGAACTGCGAGCCGCCCGATATCGAGCCGCGCGCCACCGCCAGCATCCCCGAGATGCATGCGCTGATCGAGCGGCTGATCGCCAATGGCAACGCCTATGCCGCCGACGGCCATGTCCTGTTCAGCGTCGCCTCCTATCCCGATTACGGCCACCTCTCCGGCCGCACGCCGGATGAGCTGCTGGCCGGCGCCCGCGTGGAGGTCGCGCCCTACAAGCGCGACCCCGGCGACTTCGTCCTCTGGAAGCCCAGCGACGCAGACACGCCGGGCTGGGATTCCCCCTGGGGCCGTGGCCGTCCGGGCTGGCACATCGAGTGCTCCGCCATGGCCTGGAAGAATCTCGGCGAAGAATTCGACATTCATGGCGGCGGCCACGACCTGATCTTCCCGCATCACGAGAACGAGGTCGCGCAATCCTGCTGCGCCTTCCCCGGCAGCCGCTTCGCGCATCTCTGGATGCACAACGGCATGCTGCTCGTGAACGGCGAGAAAATGTCAAAGTCCCTCGGCAACTTCCTCACCGTGCGCGACATCCTGATGCGCGGCCCCTGGGCCAGCGAGGCCTTCCGCCTACTCCTGCTGAAAACCCATTACCGCTCCGCCCTCGACTACACGGCGGAACGCCTGGACGAAGCGCGCGCCGAACTCGACGACCACTACGCCCTCCTCGTCCGCGACCTTCCCATCCAGGAGGAGGATGACAAGACCGTGGCCGACATGGCCGCCTGGGCCCTCGAACCCCTTGCCGACGACCTGAACACCCCCCTCGTCATCTCCCGCCTGCGCGACCTGCGCGCGCTGGAGAACGTGATGCAGGTCGGTGGCTCCATGGCCGCCGTGCTCTCCCGCGCCGATCGCGACTGGAAGCCCAGGCCCGGCCAGGCCGGCGCCGCGCTCCGCCAGGCCGCCAACGCCATCGGCCTGCTTCCCTCCGACGCGAAGGCCTGGCGCCAGGGCGGGCCAAAGGATGGGGCAGGGGATGATGCCGAGATCGAGGCCGCCATCCAGGCCCGCCTCGCCGCCCGCGCGGCGCGCGACTGGGCCGAGGCCGACCGCATCCGCGCCGACCTCGCCGCCAGGGGTATCCTGCTGGAGGACGGCAAGGGCACGACGACGTGGCGCCGCGCATAAGCCTCGGGCTGCGGCGCGCGACCACGGCCGACATCCCATTCATCATGGCCGTGGAGCGCATCCACGGCCATGACGCCTTCATCAATCGCCAGTCGGAGGACGAGCACGCCGCCGCGCTCTCCTCCCCGGCCTTCGCCTATTTCCTCGCCATCCCCGGGGATGGCGCCCCCGCCGGCTTCGCCATCCTCTCCGAATTGGCGGACCCGCACGGCAATCACTGCCTCAAGCGCATTGCCGTCGCCGAGCCGGGCAGGGGCCTCGGCACCCCCTTCTTCAACGCCGTGACCGACTGGGCCTTCGAGAACACGGGCGTGCATCGCTTCTGGCTGCACACCCTCTCCACCAACGCCCGCGCCCGCCATGTCTACGCATCCCAGGGATTCACCGAGGAAGGCCATCTCCGCGAGGCCCGCCCGCGTCCGGATGGAAGCCGGGACAGCCTCGTGATCATGTCCATGCTGCGCCCGGAATGGCAGGCCCGCCTCGCCGCACGCGGCAGCATGTATGAAGATAAGCAAGGCAGGCGCCTCGCCTGACCCAGGCCCCACACCGAGGAACGCCCGATGCCCGACCCCAGCCCCGAGCTGACCTCAGGCGGCCGGCTGCGCGCCGCGATCAATCTCGGCAACCCCGTCCTCGCCCAGCGTGACGCCACCACCGGCGCCCTCGGCGGCGTCTCCGTGGAACTCGCGCGCGCCCTCGCGGAACAGCTCGGCACACCCGTCGAGCTGCATCCCTTCGACACCGCCGGCGCCGCCTTCGCCGCCCTGCGCGACCGCGCCTGCGACATCGGCTTCCTCGCGATCGACCCCGCCCGCGCCACCGAGCTGGACTTCACCGCCCCCTATGTCGTCATCGAGGGCACCTATCTCGTCCCCTCCGGCAGCCCCTTCGCCGACACCGCCGCCGTGGACCGCGAGGGCATCCGCATCGCCGCGGGCCGGAACAGCGCCTATGGCCTGCATCTCGGCCGCAGCCTCCGCCACGCCACCCTGGTGGAGACCGCCAGCTCGCAGGAGGCGATTGACCTCTTCCTCAGCGGCGGCGCGGATGTGGTCGCAGGAATCCGGCAGCCCCTCGCCGCCACGGCCGCCGCCCATCCGGGCCTGCGCGTCCTGCCGGGCCGCTTCATGGAGATCCGCCAGGCCATGGCGCTCCCCCGGGGCCGCCCGGCTGGCGCCGCCCGGCTGCACGCCTTCATCGAGGCGATGAAGGCCTCCGGCTTCATCGCCCAGGCCCTCGCCCGCAGCGGCCAGGGCGAGGCGAGCGTCGCCCCACCCGCCTGAGCGCCGGCCGGACGAGGTGAGGGCGCGCGGGCCCGTCCGCGCTCCGCCCAAATGCTTTGCCATATCCCCCCCGGGGGGATATGCTGCCCCCATGCACGAACACCCCGGCCACCCCGACATCCTGGCACGCCTGCGCCGGGCGGAAGGCCATCTCCGCAGCGTCTGCGCCATGCTGGAAGCCGAGGCCCCCTGCCTCGAAATCGCCCGCCAGCTTCAGGCCGTCGAGCGCGCCGTCGGCAATGCCAAGCGCGCTCTCATCCACAACCACATGGACCACTGCCTCTCCGACCCGGTGAAACCCCCGCCGGTCGAGGAGTTCAAGGCGCTGGCAAAGCTCCTCTGATGCCCGATTTCGCCGCCGCCCTCGCCTCGGGGCACGCCTGGCTCTACCTGCCCACAGCCCTCCTGCTCGGCGCCCTGCACGCGCTGGAGCCCGGCCACGCCAAATCCATGATGGCCGGCTTCATCGTCGCGACGCGTGGCACCCCCGCCCAGGCGGTGCTGCTCGGGACCGCCGCCGCCCTCTCCCATTCCCTGGTGGTCTGGTGCCTCGTCCTCACCGCCCTCTGGCTGGGGCGCGAGATCCTCCCCGAGGCCTATGAGCCCTGGCTCGGCATCGCGGCGGGGGTGGTGGCCCTGGCGGTCGCCGCCTGGATGGGCTGGCGCCTCCTGCGCCACGGCACGACCCACAGCCATGACCATTCCCACGGCCACGGCCATGACCACGCCCATGGGCACCACCATCACCACCCCGGGCACGAGCATGATGACGCCCACCACAACGGCCGCGCCCCGTCCGGCACGGGCCCCACCGCCAGCAACGGCCAGGTCATCGCGTTCGGCCTCTCCGGCGGCCTGATTCCCTGTCCCGCTGCCCTGGTCGTCCTCGCGCTCTGCCTGAATGTCGGGGCCGTAGGACTGGGCATCGCCACCGTCGCCGCCTTCAGCATCGGCCTGGCCATCGTCCTGGTGGGCGTGGGCCTCGCCGCCTCGCTCGCCCTGCGCGTGGCCGGGGAGGCCGCGCCGCGACTCGCCGCCTGGGGCCGCCACCTTCCCTGGCTTTCCGTTGCCATCATCGCCCTCAGCGGCGTCTGGACCATCGCCCACGCCCTGCCGCGCCTGCCCTGACAGACCGGAGGCAGGCCCAACCCCGAAGGAAAGCCATGCCGCGCTTCGCCACCATGCTCGCCGCCGCGCTCATCGCCGCCACGCCGGTCCTTGCCCAGCATGCCGGCCACGGCGCCCCGGCCGCCCGGGAGCCCGCCAGCACCCGCGAGTTCCGCGAGGCCAATGAGCGCATGCACCAGGCCATGGCCATCCCCTACACGGGCAATGCCGACCGCGACTTCCTCCAGGGCATGATCCCGCACCACCAGGGCGCCATCGACATGGC
>DATCMG010000579.1:0-13396 GCA_036563555.1 Roseomonas sp.
ACAGCGCGGGCAGGGCGGCCAGCGCGACCAGCAGCCAGGGCGCGGCGAAGGAGAGGGCGCCCATCTAGCGTGCCCCCTGCGGAGCCAGAGCCTGCCAGAGCGCCATCAACGCGGCCTCCGGCGGGTGATCGGTGCGATGCGACAGCAGCCGGAAGCCGAATGACCCGGCCAGGGCCGAAAGCCCCTCGCGATGGGCGGCCATGCGCTCCTCATAAAGGGCGCGGATGCCCTCCACCCGCGGCACCAGCGCGGCATCCGTGCCGTCCAGCGGCTCGAAGCGCACGCGGCCGCCATAGGGCAGCGTCTCCTCAGCCGGGTCGAGAAGCGCCACCAGCGTTGCCCGCACCCCGGCGGCGGCCAGCGGCGCCAGCGTCGCGCGGATTTCCTCCAGCGGGGCGAGGAAATCGCCGAAGAGCACGGCGCGGGCATGGCGCGGCAGGCTTTCGTCACCCGGAGGGCCGGATTGGAGCTCCAGCCGCATGGCCAGTTCCGGCAGGGCGCCCCGCCCGGACAGGCCCCGCCCGCCGCCCAGCAGCCGCACCCGTTCTCCGCCGCGCAGCAGCAGGGAGGAAAGCGCCAGCAGCAACAGATCCGCCCGCGCCCGCTTGGTGGGGCGGGACGCGGCGCCGGACCAGCCCATGCCCGGCGAGGAATCCCGCCACAGGGCGACGGTCTGGGCCGATTCCCACTCCGTCTCGCGCAGATAGAGCCGGTCCGACTTCGCGCTCTGCCGCCAATCCACCCGCGCGGCGTCGTCGCCGGGTAGATAGGGGCGGAACTGCCAGAAGGCGTCGCCCTGGCCGGATCGGCGGCGGCCATGGACGCCCTGCATCACCGTCGCGGCCACGCGCTCCGCGGCCACCACCAGGGGCGGCAGGCTCGCGGCGACGAGTTCGGCGCGAAGCGGGAGGCCGGCCTCAGCCAAGATCAGCCTTCAGCGCGCCGATCACCTCGGTCAGCCTGATGCCATCGGCCCGGGCCGCGAAGCCCAGTGCCATGCGGTGGCGCAGGATCGGCTCGGCCAGGGCGAGCACGTCCTCCACGCTGGGGGAGAGGCGCCCATCCAGCACCGCGCGCGCGCGGGTGGCCAGCATCAGCGCCTGGGCCGCGCGGGGGCCGGGGCCCCAGGCCAGGTGCTGGCGCACGGCCGGCAGGGTGGCGGTATCGGGCCGCGCGCCGCGCACGAGGCGCAGGATGGCGTCCAGCACGGCCTCGCCCACCGGCAGGCGGCGGTTGAGGGATTGGGCGGCGATCAACTCATCGGCGCGCAGGGTGGCCACGGGCTGCGCCTCGCGGGCGCCGGTGGTGGCCAGCAGCATGGCGCGCTCGGCGGCCTCGTCGGGGTAGCCGATCTCGATCTCCAGCAGGAAGCGGTCGAGCTGCGCCTCGGGCAGGGGATAGGTGCCCTCCTGCTCGATCGGGTTCTGGGTGGCCAGCACATGGAAAGGGGCGGGCAGGTCCAGCACCTCGCCGCCCACCGCCACCCGCCGCTCCTGCATCGCCTGCAGCAGGGCGGATTGGGTCCGGGGGGAGGCGCGGTTGATCTCATCGGCCATCAGCAACTGGCAGAAGACCGGGCCGCGCAGGAAGCGGAAGGCGCGCTTGCCGCCCTCGGCCTCCTCCAGCACCTCGGAGCCCAGGATGTCGGAGGGCATCAGGTCCGGGGTGAACTGCACGCGGCGGGCATCCAGGCCCATCACCGTGCCCAGCGTCTCCACGAGTTTCGTCTTGCCCAGGCCGGGCACGCCCACCAGCAGCATGTGCCCGCCGGCCAGAAGGGTGACGAGCGCCTGCTCCACCACCTCCTCCTGGCCCAGGATCACGCGGCCCACCGCCGCCCGCACCCGGGCGAGCCGGGCGGAGAGCGCCTCGGCCTCGCCGAGTAGCTTCTCGGCATCACCTGCAGCTTCCGTGACGCCGGGCACTTCAACCATGCGTGGCCCCTTTCCATATTGCTGGCGGGTTACGCCCGATCCCCGCGCCTCCTGACACATGGAGGCGTGCCTCGCGGATGGGGAGGGTAGGGCCCTTCGATGGCGCGGAGAAAGTCACATGGCGCTGGGGATGCATGACGTTACAGACGGCGGGAAAGCGGCCGCCCCTATGATCACGGGTATCCTGGCGCGCCAGCCCCGAACGATCTGTGGCGACTTCCACATGCGGATCGCCCGGGACGGCACCTGGCATTACCAGGGCAGTCCGATCGGCCGGAAGGAGCTAGTTTGCCTTTTCGCCTCCGTGCTGAAACGGGAGGCGGATGGCAGCTACTGGCTTGAAACCCCCGTGGAACGCGGCCGGATCGAGGTGGACGACGCGCCCTTCGTGGCGGTGGAACTCAACTGGGGCCATTGCTGCGGGGAAGGGGCCTGCGGGACCGGCACGCCGCCCAAGCGCCGCGCGCGCCAGTGCCTGACCTTCCGCACCAATCTCGACGAGATGGTCACCGCCGACGAGAACCACCCAATCCGGGTGGAAATCGACCCCGTGACCCGCGAACCCCGCCCCTATATCACCGTCCGCCCGGGCCTGGAGGCCCGGATCAGCCGCCCCGTCTTCTATGAGCTGGTGGCCCTCGCCCAACCCGAGACGGTCGATGGGCGCGAGGTGATGGGCGTCTGGAGCCAGGGCGTTTTCTTCATCATCGACGACAGCCCTGCCCAGGCGGATGCCGCCGAGGAATTCGACGACGAAGTGGCGTGACCGACAGCCTTCCCGCGCTCCTTCCGCCGTCGCTGACCCCCGCCGAGGTCGAGGAGCGGCTCGCCGATCCGACCCGCCTCGCCCGTGCCGATGGTGACGTGCAGTCCTCGGAGGGGCTGCGCCGCTCCGCCGTGCTGGTCCCCATCCTGCTGCATGAGGCGCCCAGCATCCTGCTGACGCTCCGCGCAGCCACCCTCTCCTCCCATGCCGGGCAGGTCTCCTTCCCCGGCGGCCGCATCGAGCCGGGCGAGACGCCCGAGGCCGCCGCCCTGCGCGAGGCCGCCGAGGAGGTGGGCCTCGACCCCCGCCTGCCGCGCCTTGCCGGCCGCCTGCCGGCCATGACCACCGGTACCGGCTTCCATGTGATCCCCGTGGTCGCGCTGCTGGCCCCGCCCGTGTTCCTGACGCCCGAGCCCGCCGAGGTGGCGGAGGTCTTCGAATACCCGCTTGCCCGTCTTCTGGACCCGGCCTCGCCCGAGCAGCGCAGCGGCATCTTCGGCGGGCGGACGCGGCATTTCTGGACCTGGCCGCATGAGACGCAGACGATCTGGGGCGCGACCGCCACCATGCTGCGGAGCCTCGCCCTCGCGCTGCGGGACTGAACGGCCTACCCGCCCCGCCTGCGCGACGGCATAATCCTTTCCTATGCCCTACCTTGCCGAGGCGCTTCTCTTCCTCTCGCCCTTCGCTCTCTACGCGATCTGGCTGCGGCTGAATCCCGGCCGGGCCGTGGGGGCGCATGTGATCGCCCTGGCCCTGGTCGGGCTGGCGATCTCGATCGGCGGGGCGGTGTGGTACGGGCTGTCCCGGGGAATGGACCCGAACGCCGCCTATGTGCCCCCGCGCGTGACGGCGGATGGGATCGAGCCCGGGCATGTCACCCCCGGGCGCCCCGCCCAGCCCTGGCCTGCGGGGCCCGGCCTCTCGCCCCCGCCCCCGCATGAGGGGCGACCGCCGCGATGAGCGACCGGGACAACGACCTGCCCGCCACCCGGATCGCGCCGCCCGCCTTCCTGGCCGGTCCGGCCCCCGCCGCCGTGCTTGCCGCCCTGCCGGGCGCGCGTGCCGTGGGCGGGGCCGTGCGGGACGCCCTGGCCGGTCGCCCCGTGGCCGATGTGGATGTCGCCGCGCCCTTCCCGCCGGAGGAGATCGCGGCCCGCCTGGCCGCCGCCGGGCTGCGCGTGCATGAAACCGGCCTCGCCCATGGCACCGTGACCGCCGTGCTTCACGGCGAGCCCGTGGAGGTGACCAGCCTGCGCCGGGACGTGCTGACCGATGGCCGCCACGCCGTGGTGGAATGGACCACGGATTGGCGCGAGGACGCCGCGCGGCGCGACTTCACCATGAACGCCCTGTCCCTCTCGGCCGCGGGCGAACTCTGGGATTACTTCGGCGGCCGCGAGGATCTGGAAGCCGGCCGGGTGCGCTTCGTGGGCGATGCCGCGACGCGGCTGGCCGAGGACCATCTCCGCGCCCTGCGTTATTTCCGCTTCCAGGCCCGCTACGGCCGGGGCGAACCCGATCCGGCGGCGGTGGCCGCCATCCGTGGTGCGGTGGGCAGCCTTTCCAGGCTGTCGGTCGAGCGGGTCTGGATGGAACTCAAGCGCCTCCTCGCCGCGCCTGATCCGGCCGGGGCCGTGGCGCTGATGGAGGAGACGGGCGTGCTGCCCGCCATCCTGGGGCCGGATTCCCTCGGGGCATCGCGCCATCTGCGTGCCCTGGCGGCCATCGGCGCCCCCGCCGACCCGCTGCTGCGCTTCGACACGCTGCTGACCCATGGCAGCGCCGAAGCCGCGCGGCGCCTCAAGGCCTCGAATGAGGAGGTGCAGCGCCTCGTCGCCCGCTACCGGGCCGGCCACGACCTGTTGCCGATGCAGCCCGCCATCGCCGAAGGCGGGCCGGAGGATGACGTCCTGCGTCGCCTCCTGGCCGAGCAGCCGGTCGAGCGCCTGATCGATGCGGCGTGGCACCGGCAGGCCGTGAATCGCGCCTGGGGGTGGCAGGGGCCGGAGGAGGCCGCCTGGGCGCGCTTCCGGGACCGCCTGGCCGCGATGCCGCGCCCCCTTTTCCCCCTCCAGGGCCGCGACGCACTCGAAATGGGCGTCAGGCCAGGCCCTGAGATGGGCCGCCTGCTGGCCGAGACGCGGCGCTGGTGGCTGGAGGGGGGCTGCACGGCTGATGCCGCGGCCTGCCGGACCCGATTAGCCGAACTGATGAAGAACATTCACCAGAAGGTGCTTCCGGAAGGCTAACGCTCCGGGTTACGGGTTGTTCATACCCGAATCGGAGTCTCGCCATGTTCTCCAACCTCGCCGTCTGGGCGCCGCGCGTGCTGTCCATTCTTCGGATCGTCGCGGCGTTGATCTTCCTGCTGCATGGCACGCAGAAGCTGTTCGGCTTCCCGGCCCCGCCGGCCTCGGGCCTGCCGCCGGCGATGTCCCTCTTCT
The DNA here is from genome assembly GCA_036563555.1 of Roseomonas sp. GTDB lineage: Bacteria > Pseudomonadota > Alphaproteobacteria > Acetobacterales > Acetobacteraceae > Roseomonas. The sequence continues at coordinate 5,148 of DATCMG010000579.1, forward strand.
GGATCGGCGCCATCCTGGAGCTTGGGGGCGGCCTGCTGCTGCTGCTGGGCGCCTTCACCCGTCCGGTTGCCTTCATCCTCTCCGGCGAGATGGCCGTGGCCTATTGGATGTTCCACGCGCCCCGGAACCTCTACCCGACCCTGAACGGGGGCGATGCCGCCATCCTCTACTGCTTCATCTTCTTCTACCTCGTCTTCGCCGGCCCGGGCCCCTGGAGCGTGGACGCCGCACGCAACAAGGCCTGACCTGGCCGCCGGGGAGGAGCCCCCCTCCTCCCCGGCCCCCTTTCATCCGCTCCCCTGGCCCTGGCGGGTGCGGTGCTGTAACCGCCCTGCCCATGGCCTCCTCAACCAAGGCACGGCGCCTCGACCCTGATACGACGCGCGCCCTCGTCGCGCGGCTGTGGCGCGAAGAGGTGCGGCACCATCCCCGCCGCATCCTCGTCGCGCTGCTCTGCACCGGCCTCGTTGCCGGGCTCACCGCCCTTTATCCCGTGGTGATCCAGCAGGCCTTCGACCTGTTCACGGCCAATGACCAGCGAATCGTCTGGGCCATCCCGCCCGCCATCATCCTGCTGACCGCCGCCAAGGCACTGGCCCAGTACGGCCAGGCCGTCTCGATCCAGTCCACCGTGCTGCGGGTGATCGAGGGGCTGCAGAACCGCCTGTTCCGCGCCCTGACCCGGGCCGATTTCGCCATGGTTTCGCGGGAGGCCCCCGCCCGCCACGCCGCGCGCTTCACCGCCGACGCGGCGGCGATCCGGGAAGCGCTGACCAAGGCCATCAATGCCATCGCCGATGTGCTGACGGTGGTCGGGCTGGTCGGCTCCATGGTCTGGCTGGACTGGAAGATGTCGCTCGTCGCGGCGCTGCTCTATCCCGTGGCCGTCGTGCCGATCCTGCGCCTGGGCAAGCGCATCCGCCGCGCCTCGGGCGGGATGCAGGAGCGGGTGGGGGAGGCCGCGGCCTCCCTGACCGAGAGCTTCGCCGCCGCGCGCGTGGTCCGCAGCTACCGGCTGGAGGAGGCGGAGGAATCCCGCGCCTCCAGGCTCTTCGCCAATCTTCGCGCCAGTCTTCTCTCCATCGCCCGCACCCGCGCGAGCCTCGATCCGATGCTGGAGGCGATCGGCGGCGTGGCCGTGGCGGCCATCCTGGCCATCGTCGGGTGGCGCGTCTCCCAGGGCGAGGGAACGGTGGGCGAATTCACTGGCTTCGTCGCGGCACTCCTGATCGCCGCGCGCCCGGTGCGCGCGCTGGGCAGCCTCAACGCCGCCTTGCAGGAGGGGCTGGCGGGGCTCGCCCGCGTGAATGCCGTGATCGACGCGCCGCGCCATATCGCGAGCCCGCCGAACGCGCCCGCGCTGCCGCCGGGCAGGGGGCGCGTGGCCTTCGAGGATGTCCACTTCGCCTATGAGGACGAGCGCACCGCCCTGCATGGCGTAAGCTTCGTCGCGGAGCCGGGGCGCACCCTCGCGCTGGTGGGGTCCTCCGGCGCCGGTAAGTCCACCGCGCTGGCACTGGTGCCGCGCCTCTATGACGCGACCTCCGGCCGCGTGGCGCTGGATGGCGCGGATGTGCGCAGCGTCTCGCTCGAATCCCTGCGCGACGCCATCGCCTATGTCGGCCAGGACGCGACGGTGTTCGATGACACGGCCTTCGCCAACATCGCCAGTGGCCGTCCCGGCGCCAATGCGCGGGATGTGGAGGATGCCGCCCGCGCCGCCGCCGCGCATGACTTCATCGCGGCGCTGCCGCAGGGCTATGAAACGGTGCTTGGCCCCGGCGGCGCACGGCTTTCGGGTGGGCAGCGGCAGCGCATCTCGCTCGCGCGCGCGCTGCTGCGGAACCCGCGCGTGTTGCTGCTGGACGAGGCGACGAGCGCGCTGGATACGGCGAGCGAGGCCGCGGTGCAGGCCGCCCTTGCTACGTTGCGCCAGGGACGCACGACGCTGGTGGTGGCGCATCGCCTTTCCACCGTGCGGGATGCCGACCTGATCGTGGTGATGGAGGCCGGGCGCGTGGCGGAATCCGGCACGCATGACGAATTGCTGGCGCAGGGCGGCCTCTATGCCGGGCTGGTGCGTGCGCAGGCCTTCGTGGCGGCATAGGAGACGACATGGGCACGCTTCCCACCATCATTCGTGCCGCCTCGCTGCAGCCCCGGCCCTGGCCCAACGGGCTGGGCATCACGCGGGACGTCGCGGTGCAGGACCAGACGGAGACGGGCTTCGGCTGGCTGATCAGCATCGCCGACCTGACAGGCGAGGCCGCCTTCTCGCATTTTCCCAGTATCGACCGGGTCTTCACGCTGATCGAGGGACCGGGTGCGACGCTGACGCTGGATGGCCGCTTCCCCCTGCCATGCCATCCCTGGGTGCCCGCCTGCTTTCCGGGCGATCGGCCGACGCATTACCGGCCGGGCGGCGGCCCGGCGCGGGCCTTCAATGTCTTCACGGACCGGGATGCCTTCGAGGCGCGGGTATCCGTCCGCAGCATCGCCGCGTCGCATCGCGTGCCCGGGGCGGCGGCGAGCGTGGCGGTCTTCTGCGCCCGGGGAATGCTGGAGATCGGCGGCGAAAGGCTGGAGGGCGGGGACACGATGCTCCATCCCGCCGAGGCGCCCATCGAGGCCGTCGGGGCGGCCGCCATTGCCATCATCGTCGAGGTGATGCCCGGGCAGGCGTCCCAGGAATAGAGGGAAGTCCGGTGGAACGGGGGCGCGCTATTCCCGTCGCAGCACGCCATCCACCAGCCGGTCCGCCCAGGGGCGGCTGGTGAAGTCGGCCCGCAGCCCGGCCTCGTCATATTCGTCCCGCACCCAGTCCAGGAAAGGCATTCGTCCCTCCGCCTGCCGGGCATAGAGGCGGAAGAAGGCGTCCAGGATACCGGTGCGGGATGCGCTGACATGCCCGTGGCGCCAGTGGAGTTGGCCCAGCGCCTCGGCGCTCGTGCCGCCTTCCAGCAGAAGGAAGATGCCGGCGGCCAGCCCGGTGCGGTCGGCGCCGGACTTGCAGTGGAGCAGGGCGGGCTCCGCCATCCCGGCGAAGATTCCGGCGAGGCGGAGAATCCGGTCCCGGTGCGGGGCGCCGCGGCTCTCGAAGGGAGCGTCGATATGGGCCAGGCCCAGCCTCAGGGCTTCGGCGCGGGAGAGGGCGTCGGAGCCGCATTCGACCCGCTCGCCCCGAAGATTGACGATGGTTTTCAGCCCGAAGCGCCGCGCGGCGTCTCGGAGTTGCCAGGGGGAGGGATGGTTGGAGCGGTAGAGCCGCCCCGGCGCCACGACGCCCCAGTTGCGCCAGCCCTGGCGCAGGATCGCGTGGTCCACGAGAAGGCTGTTCGCCAGGGCGGCCCGGCGTCCGGCGGGGGTCGTCAGGTCCTGCGGCATGGGGCGGGAGATAGGGCGGGGAAGGGGGAAAGGGCAACGCCGGGGGAAACATCCCTCGCCAACCGGGCGTTAAGTCCCCTCTGACTGAAGAGGAGGCCCGTCATGTCCAAAGCCCATATGCCGCCCGTCCCGCCTGACAACCAAGCCCCGCAAGGCGGCAACAACCCGGGCCAGGGTGAAGTGAACCCGAAGGAAGCCAAGAATACCGCGGCCAACCGCGCCAAATACGATCCGGGCCAGCAAGGCCAGACGGGCAGCACCGGGATCAATACCCACCACCAGGGCTATCAGCAGGATCGTTGAACCATGCCGAAAGGAAATGCCGACACCAATCGCTCCGCCGGCGGCCCTGGCAGCAGCCACCAGGGCGGCAACCATGGAGAGGCTCATCGCGAGAAGGGCAAGTCGGTGCCCGGCCCCGCCACCAATAGCAGCAAGAGCCAGGTTTCCGGTGGCGGGGGCGAGCGCGACAGCCATCACACCCACGACCCGGAACTGAAGGGCGATCGCACGGGCTACTAATTCTTTCCTGTGCCGGGCGCCGCACAGGGTCTGAACAAGGCAAGGAGGGCTGGCGGCAGTGGTGCTTCCGCCAGCCCTCTCCCGTTTTCGGGGAAACTCACCGCCACACGGGCGAAGTTGTTGCCCTTCGCCTGAAGAAGCGGGGTATTCCCCCGTCCCCTCCTCGGCGGCAGGCGGCGCCTATTCGGCCCGCGCCCCGCTGATCCGCACGGCCTCCTGCCACATGGGTCGCTCTTTGTGTCCGCGCTCGGTCACCGCCTCGGGCGTGGACCAGATGGCCTTGGCGCCCACCTGCTGGAAGCGCGACTTCACCGACTCATCCTCCATGATCGCCCGCAGCGCGCCGTTCAGCCGGTCCACGATCGGGCGCGGCGTGCCGGCGGGCATGACGAAGGCGGCCCAGGAAGTGACGACGAAGTCCGGCATCCCGGCCTCGGCCATGGTCGGCACGTCGGGGAGGCTGGGCACGCGCTCGGCGCTGGTCACGGCCAGGGCCCGCATCCGCCCCTCCTGGATCACCGGCACATAGGAGGACAGGTTGTCGAGCGCGAAGGTCACGTCGCCCGACAGCATGGCCGGGATGGTCTGGGCCGCGCCGCGAAAGGGAACATGGTCCGCGTTCAATCCCGCCCTGCCGTTGAACAGGGCGCCGGAGAGATGCGGCGTGGTGCCGACGCCCGGGCTGCCGAAGCTCAGCCCGCCCTGCTTCTGCTTCGCCCAGGTGATGAACTCGCCCAGGCTGCGGGCGGGAACGTGCTGGCTGCTGACGACGAAGACATTGGGCAACTCCCAGGTCAGGGAGACCGGCACGAAGTCCCGGTCGATGTCCCAGGGCATGCGGCTATAGAGATATTGGTTGATCGAGAAATGGCCGATGGTGGCGGCGCCGATCGTGTAGCCGTCATTGGCCGCCTTCGCGACGGCATCCATCCCGATGTTGCCGCCGGCCCCGGCCCGGTTCTCGATCACGAAGTTCTGGCCCAGCCGCTGCTGGAGCCGTTCGGCCAGGATGCGGGAGAGCACATCGACCGAGCCGGCGGGCGGGTAGGGGACGACGATCCGCACGACCCTGTTCGGCCAATCCGATTGGGCAAGGGCCGGACGGATGAAAGGCAGGGCGAGCCCCGCTCCGATCAGGGGACGGCGTGAGATCATGGACGCTTCCTCGGTGTTTGTGGTTGCCCCCAGCCTAGCCAGCCCGCCGCCCCGACCGCCAGCCCCCTAGGGCCAGCGCACCTCGGGCGGCATGGACATGAGGATCGCCTCCACATTGCCCCCGGTCCGCAGCCCGAACAGCGTGCCGCGGTCATGCAGGAGGTTGAACTCGACATAGCGGCCGCGGCGGATGAGCTGGTGCTCGCGCTCGGCCTCGGTCCAGGGCTCGTGCATCCGGCGGCGGATGATGGCGGGATAGGCGGCCAGGAAGGCCTCGCCCACATCCCTGGTGAAGGCGAAATGGTCGGGCAGCCGGGCCCCGTCCGGTTCGTCCCTGCCCAGCCAATCATAGAAGATGCCACCCAGCCCGCGTGGCTCCCCCCGGTGGGGGAGGAAGAAGTATTCGTCGCACCATTGCTTGAAGCGGGGGTAGTAGGCCGGGTCATGCCGGTCGCAGGCGGTGCGGAAGGCGGCGTGGAACTCGGCGGCGTCCGCCTGGGCCTCGGGCGAATCGGGGAACATCGGCGTGATGTCGCCCCCGCCGCCGAACCAGCTCCGCCGCGTGGTGATGAAGCGCGTGTTCATGTGCGCCGCCGGCACGCGGGGGGAGCACATATGGGCGACCAGCGAGACGCCGGTCGCCAGGAAGCGCGGATCCTCCTCCGCCCCCGGGATTTGCTTGCGGAATTCCGGGCTGAATTCACCCCAGACGGTGGAGACGTTCACCCCCACCTTTTCGAAGACCCGGCCCTTCATCACCGACATCACGCCGCCGCCCCCCTCCGGGCGCTGCCAGGGGGTGCGGAGGAAGCGGCCTGGCGGGAGGCCGGCTTGCGGGCCGGTGGTGCCTTCGTCCTCGATCGCCTCGAAGGCGGCGCAAAGGCGGTCGCGCAGCCCCTCGAACCAGGCACGGGCCGGGGCGGCCATGGGGTGGCGGGCCGGATCGGCCTGGTTGGCGGAGGGGTCCGGGGTCGGGCTTCGTGTCATTCTCGCCATCGCAGTGTTGCGGCGCGGGGCACGCCGTTGCCACCCCACGTTCCGCACCCTTATATGGCCCCATCAACGGCCTGGCACCGCGCGCCCGCGCACGCCCGGCCCATGCCCCGCCCGGCCGCAAGCCGGTCCCGCGGGGAAGGACGTAACGGCCCACCCGGCGCCCCGACCCGGCGCATGGAGGGGGACGGAGAACAGGACGAGCGATCGAATGGCCGATGTGCTGGCTTCCCCGCCGAAGACGAGCCCCTCTGACCCCGGGCCGCGGCATGCCGACGAGGCGCATGAGGAAGGGCCGGTTCGCCGCGACTTCCTGAAGCTCGCCGCCGGCTCCTTCGCCGCGGTCGGCGTCGGCGTCATGGCCTGGCCCTTCGTCCATTCGATGAATCCGAGCCAGGACGTGCTGGCGCTGGCCAGCACCGAGGTGGAGCTGGGCCCGATCGCCGAGGGCCAGGCCGTGACGGTCATGTGGCGCGGCAAGCCGGTCTTCGTGCGCCGCCGCACGCCCGAGGAAATCCAGACGGCCCGCGCCGTCCCGGTGAGCGAACTCCGTGATCCCGCCACCGACCAGTCCCGCGTGAAGCCGGGCAAGGAGCAGTGGCTGATCGTGCTGGGCGTCTGCACCCATCTCGGCTGCGTGCCGCTGGGCCAGAAGCCGACCGATGCGCGCGGCGACTATGGCGGGTGGTTCTGCCCCTGCCATGGCAGCCATTACGACACGGCCGGCCGCATCCGCCGCGGCCCCGCGCCGCTGAACCTCGCCATCCCCGATTATTCCTTTACCTCCGACACCCGTATCCGGGTCGGCTGAGGAGCGCACGACATGGCCGCAGGCCCCCACGACCAACATGAGCTGAGCGACCCGGACAGCGACGTCCGGCACCTGCACGACTCGAAGGTGGAGAACCCGGTCCTGCGCTGGATCGACCAGCGCATGCCGGTTATCTCGATGATCCAGCTGGAATACGGCAGCTTCCCGACGCCCCGGAACTTTAACTATTTCTGGAACTTCGGCGCGCTGGCGATGGTCACCCTCGCGATCATGATCGCGACCGGCGTGGTCCTTTCCATGCAGTATGCCGCGAACACGCATCTCGCCTTCGACAGCGTCGAGCGCATCATGCGCGACGTGAACTACGGCTGGCTGCTGCGCTACACGCATGCGAACGGCGCCAGCATGTTCTTCATCGTCACCTACATCCACATGTGGCGATCACTTCATTACGGCTCCTACAAGTCGCCGCGTGAGCTGCTGTGGATGCTGGGCGTCGTCCTGTTCATCCTGATGATGGCCACGGCCTTCATGGGCTATGTGCTGCCCTGGGGGCAGATGTCCTTCTGGGGCGCCACCGTCATCACCAACCTGTTCTCTGCCCTGCCGGTGGTCGGCCAGAGCATCGTGACCTGGCTGTGGGGCGGCTTCTCGGTGGACAACCCCACCCTCAACCGCTTCTTCTCGCTCCACTACCTCCTGCCTTTCCTGATTGTCGGCGTGACCTTCCTCCATGTGGTCGCGCTGCACATCACCGGCAGCAACAACCCGCTGGGCATCGAGCCAAAGACCAAGAAGGACACCATTCCCTTCCACCCCTACTACACGATCAAGGACAGCTTCGGGATCGTGGTCTTCCTGATCGTCTTCGCGATCCTGGTCTTCTTCATGCCGAACTATCTCGGCCACCCCGATAACTACATCCCCGCCAATCCGCTGGTGACGCCGGCGCATATCGTGCCGGAATGGTACTTCCTGCCCTTCTACGCGATCCTGCGCGCGGTTCCGGACAAGCTGGGCGGCGTGGTGCTGATGGGCGGCGCGCTGATCATCCTGTTCTTCCTGCCATGGCTGGACTCCTCGCCCGTGCGCTCCATGCGCTTCCGCCCGATCGCCAAGTGGACCTTCTATCTGTGGACGGTGAATTTCGGCGTGCTGATGTGGGTGGGCGGCAAGCCGGCCGAACAGCCCTACATCCTGATCGCGCAGATCTGCACGGCCTACTACTTCGCCTATTTCCTGGTGATCCTGCCGCTGCTGGCGAAGATCGAGCGTCCCCTGCCCCTGCCCGAGAGCATCGCCCGCGCGGTGCTGTCCCGGAAGGGTGGCGGGCCCCTGCCTGCCGGCGCAACCGCCAAGCCGATGGAGAAGGCGTGATGCGCCGCTTTGTTCCGACCCTGAAGGCGGCCGCCGTCGCGGCCGT
>DATCMG010000587.1:0-4923 GCA_036563555.1 Roseomonas sp.
TAGGACCCGATGGTCGGGTCCGACCCGGAGCCCCGATCATGAGCAAGACACTCTCCGACACCCAGGCGCAGATCCTCACCGCCGCGGCCCAGCACGAGATGCGACTGGCGCTGGCGCTTCCCGGCTTACCCGTGGCCGCCCGCAACGCGGTGTTCCGGAGCCTGCTGACCGCCGGCCTGCTGGAGGAGCTGCCCGCCCCTGCTGAGAACCCCCACCCCGCTTGGCGTCAGGAAGAGGATGGCACCTGGATCGCGCTCCGGATCACCGCAGCCGGGCTGCAGGCGATTGGCCTCGACACAGAGCCGACTGTCATGCCTGTCCAGGCCTCAGGGCCGGCCCAGGATGGCGCGGGGCAGCATGAGGCGGCGGCAGCCGGCCAGGAGCCGCCTGTTACCGCCTCTGTCTCTGCCCAACGCCGGACCACCCTGCGTGAGGCCGCCACCGCCCTGCTGGGCGCCTGGGACGCAGGCCTGGAGCGCCCTGCCCTGCCCGCCTCCATCGAGGCTCTCCGGGCGGCGCTGACGGGCAATCGAGGCAAAGACCGCCTGTCTCGCGATCCATCGGCCCCTCGCCTCCCACGGGAGGGTACCAAGCAGCAGGCCGTCCTCGCCCTCCTGCGCAGGGCGGAGGGCACGACGATCGCCCAGGTCATGGAGGCGACCGGCTGGGCGCAGCACACGGTTCGGGGCTTCCTGGCCGGGCTCAAGAAGAAGGGCCACACGGTCGAAGTGCTGGAGCGGGTGCGCCAGATTGGGCCCGGTGCCCAAGGAGCCAAGGGCAGCTACAGCGTGTACCGGATCACGCCCGCCACCGTGGCCAGGGAGGAGCAGGGCTGATGGCCGCCCCGCGCCGCACATCCACCCAGCCCCGCTACGCAGTGGCGCTGTATCGCGTCTCCACGGCCGAGCAGGGGCACAGCGGCCTCGGACTTGAGGCGCAACAGGCCAGCGTTCGGGCCTTCGTCGCCGCCCAGGGCTGGACCTTGGTCACCGAGCACCAGGACATCGCCTCCGGCAAGGACAACAGGCGCCCTGGGTTCCAGGCGGCGCTCATCCGCTGCCGCCAACTTGGGGCGGTGCTGGTGGCCGCGCGCCTGGATAGGATCACCCGGCGGGCGCACACGCTCTCGCAGCTCCTGGAGGACGGCATCTCGATCCGGGCCGCCGACATGCCGGGTGCGGACGACCTGATGATGCGGGTCTACGCGGCGATGGCGCAGAAGGAGCGGGAACTCATCTCGGAGCGTACCCGAGCGGCACTAGCGGCGGCACGGGCACGTGGGGCGGTGCTGGGCGGGGACAGGGGGTGGCGGCCGCCGTCGCCCCCGTGCCCTGCTGCAGCTGCCCAGGCGCGTCAGGATGAGGCAGCCCGGACGGCGCACCGGCTGGCGTTAGAGCTTGAGGCGCTCCGGGTTGAGGGGATCACGACCAACGCCGGGATGGCGCGGGCGCTGATGGAGAAAGGGGTACCCACTTCGCGGGGCGGGGCTGTTTGGACCCACACCACGGTGGCGCGGGTGGTCGAGCGGCTCGGGGCATAGCGACTGGATGGAGTGGTCGATGGCGCCGAGACGGGAAAGTTGGCCGAGACCTGCCTGGCTGGTTTCATGCCAGCAGTGCCAATATCAGACGTTGACGGAGCAATCTGGCCCGTGTCGGTTCTGCGCTATTACCCAGGTCCCTCAGTCCAGGGTGATCCCGAGTTCACGGATCAGGCCGGACCAACGCGCGGCATCCTCGCGCACCGTTGCCGCCATCGCCTCAGGCGTGCCGGCCACAACGACGAAGCCCAGCTCCTTGAGGCGCTCGGTCAGCCTGTTGCGGCCGATGGCGTCGCGCACTGCCACCGAGATCGCCGTCCGTTGCGCCGGGGCCATGCCGGCCGGCCCGGCCAAGCCCCACCAGTTGTTCGCCACCACACCGGGCAGCCCCGCCTCGGCGGTCGTCGGCACATCCGGTAGCGCCGGCAGTCGCTGCGTGCTCGCCACCGCCAGAGGTCGCAGCCCGCCTCCTTCGATTAGTGGCCGGGCGACACCGTAGCCGACCAGGTAAAGCTGCACCTCATCCTGTAGCAGCGCCGTTGCGGCCTGCCCGCCGCCCCGATAGGGCACATGCGTCAGCCGGATCCCCGCTTCGCGCGCTAGCAACTCCGTGCCCAGGTGAGGTGTGGTGCCGATCCCTGGGGAGGCATAGTTCAGTACCCCCGGCCGTGCCTTCGCCAGCGCTACGAACTCCGCCAGCGTCGCCGCCGGCGTCTTCGCATTGGTCAGGATCACGGAGGGCACGTCCGCCACGATCCCGATCGGCGCGAGCGCCTTCTCCGGGTCGAAGGGCATGTTGCGGTAGAGGAACTGGTTGACCGCAAAGTTGTTCGTGGCCCCCAGCAGTAGCGTCGCGCCATCCGCAGGCGCTGCCGCGACCGCCGCGGCGCCGATGTTGCCGGCAGCTCCCGGCCGCATGTCCACGATGCAGGCCTGCCCGAGGATGGGTGAGAGCTGCTCCACCAGCAGACGCGCCACCACCTCCCCGGCACTGCCCGAGGCGTAAGGCACCACCATTCGCAGCGGCGCGCCGCTCTGGGCCAGAACCCGGCCAGCCGAAAACGCCGCGAGGCCGGCAAGGACGGCGCGGCGGGGAAGGGCGTGTCGGGTCACAGCTCGATCCTCAGCAGGTCTCGGGCAGGCAGGACCGGGCCGGCGAAGCTCTCCCGGATGTCCTGGATCATCGCATCGATCTGGTGCGGTCCGGCCAACTCCGCCGGCAGATGGGCGGCCGCGCAGCGCAGCAGGACCGGGCTTGTGGTGTCGAAATGCCCAAAATGGGATGGCACCAGCAGCTTCACCCCGGCCTCGGCCGAGATGCGTCCCAGCTCCCTCGGCGAAGTATGGGCGGACGTGCCAACGCCGCTCTGCCGCCGATGCTCCAGGAAGGCCTCGGGGAAGGTGCAGTCATGCACCAGCACGTCCGCGCCGCGCGCCAGCTCCACCATCGTCGCCGTGGGCGTCGTATCGCCGCTGAAGGCGATCACCCGGCCCCCGGCCTCTATACGGAAGCCGTAGCAGGGAGAGATCTCCTCCGGAATGTGGTCCACCAGCCCTGCCGTCACGCGCAGACCCGGCTCGTCAATGATAACACCCGGTCCGTACTCCGTGATCTCCGGCCGTAGCACGGTAAGGTTTCGCTGCCGGAGCGGGTAGCCAGCCCGAGCGCGGATGTCGATGTCGAAGGCGCCACCCTCCAGCAGGTGACTTATCAGCCGCCGCGTCCCCGCCGGCCCATAGAGCCGGAAGGCCTCTGGCCGGTTCAGCATCCATGCGCCGATGGTGAAGGAGGCGAGATCAGCCGTGTGATCGACATGCAGGTGCGTCAGCAGCACTCGGTCCACCTCGGACGGGCTCACCCCCGCCTCGACCAGCCGCCGGGCGGCGCCATTGCCACAATCGAGCAGGAGGTGATCCCGCCCATCCACGGTCACCAGGAGGGAGGTCTGCGCGCGCGCCGGGTCCAGCAGCGCGGCGCCCGTGCCGAGCATGGTCAGTCGGAGCATGCGCTTTCCGTTCCTTCAGATGAGCCATTCCACGCGCCTGCCGTTCCAGCGCACAATCGCAAAATGCCGATCAATCCATCGCCGGCTCGATCAATCCCGCTGCCGAGCGTCACGCCCCGCCATCTGGCCGCGTTCGTCGCTGTTGCGGAGGCGGGGGCATTCGCGGCCGGGGCTGCCCGCCTCGGCCTCGCCCAGTCGACCGTCTCCACCTTGCTGCGCGATATGGAGGATCGGTTGGAGACGCGCCTGCTGGCCCGCACCACCCGCCGCGCCAACCTCACTGAAGCCGGCGAGCGCTTCCTTCCCCACGCCCGCCGCCTGCTGGTCGAGATGGAGGCGGCTCTCCGGAAAGTGGGTCCGCCCGCAGGCCGCCCGCTCCGCATTGCCGTCACGCCGCTCGTCGCCAGCATCCTCCTGCCGCCCGCCCTGGCCGGGCTGGAGGCCACGCCCGGCGCACTGCGGCCTGTCCTCCTTGAGGCTTCACCAAGCGAGGTACCGGATCTGGTCCGGCGGGGGGACGCGACCCTCGGTCTCGGCAGCTTCATAGCTTCCGAGATTGCCGACCTCGGCCGGCGGCGCCTCGCACGGGACAACATCATGCTTTTCTGCCCGGCGGGTCATCCACTCGCCGGTCACTCAGGCCGCGCGCTGTCGTGGCGCGACTTGGCCGGCGTGCCGGAGATCGCCGTCACGCGAGGGAGCGAGGTGGGGCGGCTCGTTCTCGCCGCCCGAATTGCCGCCGGCGTGCCCGAGCAAGCCCCGGCCTATGAGGTGACGCGCCTGCCGACGGCTCTTGCCCTCGTGGCAGCGGGCCTGGGCGTGGCCGCCCTCCCCGGAAGCGCCGCGCCGCTGGCTGCACGGGGCGCCCGCGTCACCCGACACGCGCTACGCCCCGTTGTCCGGCGGGAGGTGCTGGCTATCTGGCGAGGCGCGAGCCTGCCGTCCGCCCTGGCTCCTGTCATGCGCGCTCTGATGGAGGTGGGATACCAGCAAGACGTGTGATGAGACTGGCGCTGCCGTCCTAAGCTCTCACGTGGGAACTGGACTACGGCGAGTACTCACCGGCAGAGGAATGGCTGTTTTCGAGAGACTGAGCTTGGCAGGAGAATGGCCCTGATAGGCCGAAGCTATCATGATCGCTGCTCGCCGGAAGTGGGACGTCCGCTCACCGGCGCACTCAGACGAAAGCGGCCAATCCGGGCACTTGTTGAATGACAGCTTATACGCAGCAAGCTGGAAGCGTCGCGCCAAAGAGTGATAAGCTAAACCACAAGCGTCAGTCCAACTTGCCAGCCGCGGATAGAGCGACGGGGATCCGCATCAGATCCTCTCCGAAGACCAGCTCGCCTTCGAAGCGCGCTCCCATCTCACGAATCA
>DATCMG010000589.1:0-4601 GCA_036563555.1 Roseomonas sp.
ACCATGGACAGCACCATGGTCGCGGCGGTCAGCACGGGGACCTGCACCGCCACGGTCCGCAGACGGGGCGTGACCGGCCGCATGATCGTCTCCACCGCGCCCGAGCGGGCGACCGCATGGCTGATGATCAGCGCCGCGGCCACGATCAGCACCACATCGTCGGAGAAGCCCTCGAACGCCTTGTCCAGCGGCACGACGCCCAGCAGGACCCCCGCCAGCAGAGCACCCAGGGCCACCGCATCATAGGCGAAGCGCCCCCATAGAAAGAGGGCGATGGTCACGCCCATCAGCCCGAACGCCAGCCCCTGGTCGAGTGTCATGGAACCCGTCGATACGACACCCGGTCCCGGGCATCCCCTTTCCGGCGGCCCCCATCGGCCCCGTCACCGGGAAAACCGGAGCGGCCGATGCGGGTTGCGCCAAAGAGGCGCGGCGCGTCAGGCTGGGGCGCCCTCCTCCCGCAGCATGCGGATGATGCCGGAGAAATCAGCCTCCGCCCCGCCCGCCTCCACGAAGCGGCGGTACAGTTCCAGCGCCCGCGCGCCCATCGGCGTGGCCGCCCCCGTTTCCCCCGCCGCCTGCTGGGCGAGGCCGAGATCCTTCACCATCAGCGCCGCCGCGAAGCCGGGCCGGTAGTCCCGGTTGGCCGGGCTGCCGGGCACCGGCCCGGGCACGGGGCAATAGGTCGTCAGCGACCAGCACTGGCCCGAGGATTTCGACGCCACCTCGAACAGCGCCTCATGCGAGAGGCCGAGCTTCTCGGCGAGCACGAAGGCCTCGCAGGTACCGATCATGCTGATCGCCAGCAGCATGTTGTTGCAGGCCTTGGCCGCCTGTCCGGCGCCGGAGCCGCCGCAATGGACCACCGTGCGGCCCATGGCGCGCAACACCGGCTCGGCCCGCGCGAAGGCGATCTCCGGCCCGCCCACCATGAAGGTGAGCGTGCCGGCCTCGGCGCCCATCACGCCGCCGGAGACCGGCGCGTCGAGGAAGGGGCGCCCCGCGGCGGAAGCAACTTCGCGCGCCGTCGCGACATCGATGGTCGAGCAATCCAGCAGCACGGCATCCGCCGCCGCCGCCGCCGCGAGCCCGCCCGCGCCAAGCCAGGCCTCGCGCACATGCTTGCCCGCCGGCAGCATGGTGATGACGAAATTCGCGCCCTGAGCGGCCTCGGCGCCCGAGCCCGCGGGGCGTGCCCCCTCCACCCGCCCCATCGCCTCGGCCGAGAGGTCGAAGACCGCGACCTCATGCCCCGCCTTCACCAGATTGCGGGCCATGGGCGCGCCCATATTGCCCAAGCCCACGAAGCCGATCCTGGCCACCGGTTCCTCCACCCCTTGTTGGCGCGAAGGCTAGGCCGGGGCCAGGAGCGGGTCCACCTCAGCGCCGCAGTGCGGGCTGTCCAGCGCCGATGATGCGCGCAGGGAAGCCGAGGCCGCTCAGGAGCGGACGAGGTCGGCCCGCCCGGCCTCCACCACGAAGCGCGCCCGGTCCTCCAGCGGAGCCCCGGGGCGCGAGACATAGGGCACGGCCCGGAACCAGGTCTCCATCCGCCGCGCATCCGCCTCGTGCAGCGTGTAGCCGCGGCGCCCGTTGAAGAAGGCGATATGCGGGTTGCGCTCCAGCGCCCGCCGCCCCGTGGCCGACATCTCGTTCCCATCCCCGGCCGAGGACATGGAGGAGGCGATGAATTCCACCCCGACCGGCGGTCCCTCGCGGTCATAATCCGGCCGCAGCGTGCCGGCCCAGGCGGTGTGGACGTCGCCGCTCAGCACCACGAGGCCCGGCACGCGCGCATCCCGTGCGTGGTTCAGCAGACGCGCGCGGGCGGCGGGATATGCATCCCACTTGTCCATGTCGTAGCGCGGCGAGTCGTCGCCCGAAACGCCACCGACATCCCGCCGCATCATCACCACCTGCTGCGCCAGAATGTTCCAGACCGCCTCCGCCCCAGCCAGCCGGCCAAAGAGCCATTCTTCCTGCGCCGGGCCGAGCACATGGGCGGCTGGATTCAGCACCGCCTCGCAGACCGGCTTCACGAAATCGCCGCAGGGCTGGTCATCGCGGAAGCCGCGTGTGTCGAGCACGGAAATCGAGGCCAGGGTTCCCCATTCGATGCCGCGATAGGCCATGATGTCCGGCTCCTGCGGGATCTGCGCGCGGCGCAGCGGCAACGCCTCGTACCAGGCCTGGAAGGCCGCGGCCTTGCGCAGCGCGAAGGTTTCCGGCGAAACGCCCGCGCGCATGCTGGCCGCGCCCGCCCAGTTATTGTCCACCTCGTGGTCGTCGAAGGACATCAGGAAGGGATGCGCGTGATGCGCGGCCCGCAGATCGGGATCGAGTTGGTACAGCGCGTAGCGGCGCCGATACGACGCGAGCGTCTCCACCACCGGCGAATTATGGCTGCGGATGGCGGGAAAGTTGCCGCTGCGCTCCGTGTTGGCGCGGCCCTCATAGATGTAGTCGCCATAGTGGAAAACGAAATCGAGATCAGGCTCGGCGGCCACATGCCGCCAGGCCGTGTACAGCCCCTGCTCATAATGCTGGCAGCCGGCCGAGACGAAGCGCATCCGGGCCGGTCGTGAATTCCGCGGCGGCGCCGTCCGCGTCCGCCCCACCGGGCTCGCCACGCCGCCTGCGAGGAAGCGGTAGTGATAGGTCGCCAGGGGCCGCAGCCCCGTCACTTCCACGCGCACGGAGTGGTTCAGCTCCGGCCATGCAATGACCGTGCCGCGCGCCGCGATGCGCGAGAAGCCCTCGTCCTCCGCGACCTCCCAGCCCAGTTCCAGCGGCGCGGCCGGCAGCCCGCCATCGCCCAGCGGGTCCTGCGAGAGCTGCGTCCAGATCACCACCCCGTCCGGCCAGGGATCGCCCGAGGCGACGCCGAGCGGAAAGGGATCGGACCGGAACACCGGCATGGGTGTCACGCGCTGCGAGAAGCCGGGGCGCGTCGCGGCCAGCGCCGCCATGGCGGTGGCGCCGCGCAGCAGCCTGCGGCGCGACAGGTCGAGAATATGGCGCGCGACACTGTCCATCTGACGTTCCCGTGTTCAGACGGGAACCTCTCCCGGCGGCTTGAGGGCGGTCAAGACGAAGGAGGATTTCGTTTCCTTCACCCCCGGCATGCGCAGCAGCGCCTTCATGGCGAATTCGGCATAGGCCTCGAAATCCGCCGCCAGCACATGAAGCAGGTAGTCCATCTCCCCGCTCATCGCATAGGCCGCCAGCACCTCCGGCCGTGCCGAGAGCGCCTTCTGGAATCCCTCGACCACCTCTTCCGCGTGGCTGGACAGCGCGACCATGACGAAGGCCTGCAGCGGCAGGCCGACCCTGGCCGGATCCAGCACGGCGGCGTAGCGCGCCACCACGCCGCTCTCCTCCAGCCGCCGCACCCGCCGCTGACAGGGGGTGGGGGACAGCCCGATCTTCTCCGCCAGGGCCACGACCGGCAGCCGTCCGTCCTGCTGCAGCGCCCGGAGGATGCGGCGATCGGTGGCATCCAGCCTCGGAGTGTCTTTCGCCATTCCCGGATATCCATTTGGGGATTTCCACTCAGCATAGCCCGCGCAGCGCCGCACTTCGCCGCCTTTCTCCCATCCGGCCCGGCTAGGCTTTCCCACAACGAGAAACCTGGAGACGACACCATGGAAGGCACGATCCAGCCGCCGGGCGGCATCATCGGCACCGCCACCCTGCCGAGCGGGTTGCGCGGCGATTACGATCGCGCCCTGGCCGATGGCACCCTGCCCGAGTCCGACATCCAGCGCTCCGAGGCCGACCACGGCACCTGGCGAACCCTCGTCGCCCGCCAGCGCGCCATCTATCCCGGCCGGGCCGCTTCCGCCTGGCTTGATGGCCTCGATCGCCTGCGCTGCGACAGTGCCGTGCCGACCCTGAAGGCGGCCTCGGCCATCCTCGGCGCCGCGACGGGATGGAGCCTCGTCCCCTGCCCCGGCCTGCTGCCCGATGCGCAGTTCTTCGCCCTGCTGGCGAAGCGCCGCTTCCCCGTGACGGAGTGGATCCGCAAGCCCGAAGAGCTCGACTACATCGTCGAGCCCGACATTTTTCACGATTTCCTCGGCCATGTGCCGCTGCTGACCCAGCCCGACTATGCCGATTTCCTGGAAGCCTATGGCCATCTGGGCCTGCGCGCTGAGAAGCGTGGCCAGCTCGCCCCGCTCGCCCGCTTCTACTGGTTCATGGTGGAGTTCGGCCTGATCGCCGAGCGGGATGGGCTGCGCGCCTATGGCGCCGGCATCCTCTCCTCCCGGACGGAGACGCTGCACGCGCTTTCCGGCGCGCCGCGCCGGCTCTGCTTCGACATGGCACGCGTGCTCCGCAGCACCTACCGCATCGACGACGTCCAGCCCGTCTATTTCGTCATCCGCGATTATGCCGAGCTCTTCGCCGCCATCGAGCAGGCCCCCGCGCTGCTCGGCCCCGCGGTCGAGGCCGTGCCGATCCCGCCTGGCGGCAGCGCGCCGGGTGACCAGAAGTGGTGCGCCTAGCGCGGCAACGCTCCGCGCGCGCCGGCCTCGTCCAGCGCACGCTGCTCGGCACGCTGCGCCATGCGGCGCGCCTCGGCCGCCCGCAGGGCGGCG
>DATCMG010000590.1:0-6582 GCA_036563555.1 Roseomonas sp.
GAGGCGGCGCAGCTCGACGCGCGGCTCGGCTTCCACCTCCACTACCAGGGCGGCGCCAGGGGCGCGGTAGCGGTCGAGCACGGTGCGCAGACGGTGCCACTGCACTGGCTTCACGAGGTAATCCGCCGCGCCGAGCGATACGGCCAGCGCCCGCTCCTGCACGATCGAGACCATCACGACCGGGATTTCCGACAGCCCAGGGTCCGCCTTCAAGGCCGAGAGCACGGACCAGCCATCCATGCGCGGCATCATCACGTCCAGCAGGATCGCCGTGGGGCGGAGCTGCCGGGCCAGGCGCAGGCCCTCCTCGCCGTCATGGGCACAGCGCACCGCAAAGCCGTCCCGCACCACGAAGCGGGAGAGCAGCTCGCGCGAGGCCGGGTCGTCATCCACAACCAGCACGAGGCCAGAGGTGGCGCGCGCCTCATCCTCGGCCGGCAGGGTGCCGGCATTGCGCTCGGCCTCGGGCTCCGGGCCTGTCTCGCGCATGTCCATGGGCACGCGGATCGTGAAGGTGGTCCCCCGTCTTTCCTGGCTCTCCACCTGGATGTCGCCGCCGAGCAGGGTGCAGAAGGCCTTGGTGATGGAAAGGCCCAGGCCGGTTCCGCCGAAGCGCCGGGTGGTCGAGCTGTCGGCCTGGGTGAAGCGCGTGAAGAGGCGGGATAGCTGCTCCTGGCTCATGCCGATGCCAGTATCGGCGACGCGGAAGGCGATCTGCCGCCGCCCCATCGCGTCCCGCCCCGGCTCGGCCGAGAGGGTGACGCGGCCGCCTTCGGTGAACTTGCTGGCGTTGGAGAGCAGGTTGATCAGGGCCTGGCGCAGCTTCACCTGGTCGGAATGCATCATGCCCAGGCCTTCGGGCATGCGGACCTCAAGCGTGTTCCCCTTGCGCTCCATCAGCGCCTGGACCGTGGCCACCGTCTCGGAGACGAGGGTTTCCACGGCGAAGTCCTCGGCATGCGTCTCCATCCGCCCCGCCTCGATCTTGGAGAGGTCGAGCACGTCATTGATGAGGGAGAGGAGGTGCCGGGCATTGGCGCCGATCTTCTGGAGGTCCTTGGTCAGCACCTCGCCGCCCTCGATATCGCCGGCCTCTTCCTCCAGCATCTCGGAATAGCCGATCACGGCGGAGAGCGGCGTCCGCAGCTCGTGGCTCATATTGGCGATGAACTGGCTCTTCGCGCGGTTGGCGTCCTCGGCGGCTTCGCGGGCGAGGGTCGCCTCCTCCTGCGCGGTGCGCAGGTCGGTCACGTCCGTGTTGGTGCCGAACCAGCCGGTAATGGCGCCTTCCGGGTTCTCCTCGTCCGGCTCGTCACGGATGGGCACGGCGCGGCTCAGGAACCAGCGATACTCGCCATCGGTGCCGCGGATCGGGAAGAAGTCCTCCCAGGGCTCGCCGGCGGTGATGGCTGCGCGGAAATGCTCTTCCACGCGTTCCGCATGCTCGGGGTGCTGGACCTTCTTCCAGCCCGAGCCCTTCATCTCCTCGAAGCTCGTGCCGGTGAACTCGTACCAGCGGCGATTGTACCATTCGATCTCGCCCTGCGCGTCGGTCTGCCAGGCAAGCTGCGGCAGGGCATTGGCAAGGGTCCGGAACCGTGCCTCGCTCCGCCGCAGCCGCTCCTCGGCCCGGCGCCGGCGCGTCACGTCGATCAGGATGATTCCGGCGCCGTCCCCTGCCTCGGCGGCGCCGGGGAAGAGGGTGGCGAGGAGATGGTGCCTTTCCTCCGGCCGGTCGGGAGGAGAGGTCTCAAGCTCGACATCGGACTGGGAGCGGCCACCCTCCACCACGGCCCGCAGGCGCGATTCGATGCGGGATCGCACGGCGGGCGGCAAGGGCGGGAGCGCGCCCGTCGGGCCGGGCTCAAGACCCATGGCACGCCCGTAGATCTCGGCCATCGCGCGGTTCGCGTTGACGATGGCCAGGTCGCGCCCGACGAAGCCCAGGCCGACCGGGGCATTGGCCATCACCGTGTCCAGCAGGGCGTTGGCGCGCCGTTCAGCCCGGCGCCGCATCACGGCGTAATAGCCGAGCAAGGCGCAGGCGAGCAGCGCGGCACCCAAGGAAAGGGCGCCGAGCCAAAGATCCCGTATGCTGCCGTGGTGGATCAGCGCCTCGACCCGTTCCCGCGCCTGGGCCTGGAGATTGGCGACCTCGGCCCGGATCGCATCCATCGCCTCGCGGCCCTCGCCGCTTTCCACCACCCCTTGGGCACCCGCAGGATTGCCTTCCCGGCGCACGGCGATGGAGTTTTCGGCGAGCGCCTCCCGCCGGGTGATCAGTTCGCGCAGCCGCGTCTCGGGGGACAGGCCGGCGGGCGCGCGCAACGCTTCCACCGCGCCCAGGCGCTCCCGCACCGCCTGGAGCCCGGCTTTGTAGGGCTCCAGATACTCCTCGCGCCCGACCAGCAGGTAGCCGCGCTGTCCCGTCTCCACATCCTTGATCGCGGAAAGCACGCCCTCCAGCGCCACCACCGTCTCATTGCCGGCGGCGATGGCATCACTGTCCCGGTCGTTCAGCGCATAGCTGACGGAGCCCGCGACCACAGCGATCACCGCCAGCAGGGCCGCCACCACGGGAATGCGCGACCAGCGTCCGGTGGCGGCGGAGGGCGGCACGGAGCCGCCGGAGGCATCTGGCGTGCGGATCGGGTCGGGCACGGCTGGTCCTTGGGATGTGGCGGCTTCGGCACCCGTCGTAACAGCCGGGGGCACCGTCCTCACCGGCAGGGGCGATGACGTTCCCGCGCGCAACGCGCGGAAGGGCTGGCGGGATGCGGGGCGGCATGGCACCTCCGCCCGCCCTCCCCTTCCCGTTCTGAAACGAGCCGCGCCGCATGGCCTTGCCTGACCGACGCCTGCCCCCTGCCGCCGTGCCGGGCAATCCGGTCGCCGGTGCAGCCATGCTCGTCTCGGCCGCCGTGATCGTCGCGGCGCTTTACTTCGGGCGGGACGTGCTGGTGCCGCTGGTCCTCGCGGTGCTGCTCGCCTTCGTGCTGGCGCCGGTCGCGCGGCTGCTGCAGAGGCTGCGGCTGGGCAAGGGCGTGGCCGTGCTGGTGACGGTGCTGGCGGCCTTCGCGGTGATCGGGGCCATCATCGCGGCGCTCGGCACCCAGGCGGCGGATCTGGCCGCGGACCTGCCGCGCTATGCCGCGACGCTGCGCGGGAAGCTCGGCGCGCTGAGTGGCCTGGGGGACCTGCTGCGGCGGGGCGAAGGGCTGCTGGGCGGGCTTGGGATCGGCGCCCCCCCGCAGTCGCCCCCCTCTGCTTCCGCGCCCGTGGTGATGGCGGCACCCCGGACCGACACGGCGCTGCTGAGCGTCCTGGGGGCGGTCCTCGGCCCCATCCTGCACCCGCTCGCAATGGCGGGGCTGGTCATCATCTTCACCATCCTCACCCTGCTCTATCGCGAGGACCTGCGCGACCGCGCCATCCGCCTGGCCGGAAGCCGCGACCTGCACCGCACCATGAGCGCGATGAACGATGCGGCCGCGCGGCTCTCGCGGCTCTTCCTCGCCCAGGTCGCGCTGAATGCGGGCTATGCGGTGCTGATCTCGGCCCTGCTCTGGGCGATCGGGCTGCCCAGCCCGCTGCTCTGGGGGATTCTCGCCGGGCTGATGCGCTTCGTGCCCTTCATCGGCACCCCCATCGCGATCGCGCCGCCACTGGTGCTGGCCATGGCGGTCGATCCGGGGTGGTCGCTGGCCATCACCGTGCTGGCGGTCTTCCTCATCGGCGGGGCGGTGATGGGGCAGGTGCTGGAGCCGTTGCTCTTCGGCCGCCGAACCGGGCTCTCGCCGTTGTCCGTCGTGCTCTCGGCCAGTTTCTGGGCCTTTCTCTGGGGTCCGATCGGGTTGTTGATCGCGACGCCGCTGACGGTCGGGCTGGTGGTGCTCGGCCGCCATGTGCCGCGCTTCGAGTTCTTCGACGTCATGCTGGGCGACCGCCCGCCGCTGCAGCCGGAGGAAAGCTTCTACCAGCGCGCCCTGGAGGGCGACGCGGACGGGCTGGTGGAGCAGGCGCGCGACATCCTGGCCGAGGATGGCGCCACCCTGGCCACCTATGGTGACACGGTCGCGCTGCAGGGCCTGGTCATCGCCCAGACGGACTGGTCCCGCGAGGCGCTGGAGCCGGAGCGGCTGGAGGTGATCCGCGCACAGGTGGGGACGCTTCTGGACGACCTTTCCGATTTCGGCGCGGCATCGGCATCGGGGGGCGCCCTCCCGGCGGCCTGGGCGACCGAAGGCGCGGTGGTCTGCATCGCCGGGCGCGGTCCCTTCGACGACCTCACGGCACGGCTGGCTGCGCTGGTGCTGCACCGCACCGGGCTTGGCGCGCGGGCGGAGACAAGCGCAGTGCTGGAGACGGCCAATCTCGGCCGCCTCGATCCGGCGCTGGTGCGGCTCTGCTGCCTTTCCGTGCTGGAGGAGGGGAACAGCATCGCCGGGCTGCGCTATTTTCTTCGGCGCATCGCGCGGCAGCTTCCCGAGGCGAAGGTGATCGTGGGGCTTTGGGATGCGCCGTCCGACAGCGCCATGCTGGCGGCGCTGCGGGAGGAGGGCCCGGCGGACGCCATTGTCACCTCGCTCGGCGAGGCGGCGGCATTGGGCGAGGCGATGGCGGCCCGGGCAGGCCAGGTGCCCATGGGCTGAAGGCCGGATGGCGAGGCCGCCGGGCCGCGGGGCCTCAGCCCTTCAGGCTGTCGGGCACCTTGCCGCCATTCTCGGCCAGCTTCTGCATGACCTGCTTGTGCAGCCAGATGTTCATGGATGCCGAGTCATCGGTGTTGCCGGTGTAGCCCAGCTCGCCGGCCAGTTCCTTGCGGGCGGCGAGGCTGCTGTCGAGGTCGAGCAGCTTCATCAGGTCCACGATGGACTGCCGCCAGTTCAGCTTCTGCGGGTTATGCGACGCCATGTCGGTCAACACGGCCTCCACGTCCACGGGCTGGGCGGGCGTGGAAGCGGCGCCTGGCGCCGGGGTGGCGGCGGGCGAGGCGGCCGGGGCCGCTTCTGGGCTGGGGGCGGCGCCGGCCGGGGCGGATGCGGCCGGGGCGGATGCGGCCGGGGTTGCGGCTGCCGGGGCCGCCGCGGCCGGGTGGCCGAAAATCTTGGACATCATGGAGCGGAAAATGCTCATGCGGAATCTCCTGGGGCCGTGACGGCTTCCGGCACAACGGCAGTTGCGGCCCCAGGTTGTGCGCTATGCCTCCGCGTCCTTCGCCGCGCGGTCACGGAAGCGGCCGCGATGCAGCGGGTAGGCGGTGGTGTATTTCAGCTGCTCCATCGCGAAACGGGAGGTAACGTTGCGCATGGGAACTGCGGCGATGAGGCGCTTGTAGAAGGCATCGAACTCGGACATGCCCGTCACGGCCACGCGCAGCATGTAGTCCACCTCCCCCGCCATGCGATGCGCCTCCATCACCTCCGGCATTTCGGCAATGGCCGCGGAGAAGGTCGCGAGCCAATCCGGCGTGTGGTCGCCGGCCTCGATCGCCACATAAACGACGAGGCCGACGCCGATCTTCTCGGGATCGATGAGCGCGACGCGGCGCGTGATGACGCCATTCGACTCCAGCTTCTGCACGCGCTTCCAGCAGGGTGTGGGGGAGAGCCCCACCTTATCGGCGAGCTGGGCGACGGAAAGTGTGGCGTCGCCCTGCAGCAGGCCAATGATCTTGCGGTCGATCTCGTCCATCACGGGTGGTCCGGCCGGCGTGAGGCCGGCCGGCGGGCCTTCACCGATGGCTCGCGTCGCCGGTGGCCGCGCTCTGGTGGATCCACTCGGGCTTCTCGACGACGTCGATGTTGTCGAGGTTGATCACCACCTCCTCCGTGCCGCTGCGGACGAGGGCGCAGTGCAGCACCTCGGTGGCGGAGGCGTTGATCTCCTGGTGCGGCACATAGGGCGGCACGAGGAAGAAGTCGCCGGCCTTTGCCTCGGTGATGAATTCCAGCCGGTCGCCCCAGCGCATATGGGCCGTGCCGCTGATGATGTAGATCACGCTCTCCAGATGGCCGTGGTGATGCGGGCCGGTCTGGGAATTCGGCTCGATCCGGTTGGTGCCGGCCCAGAGGGCGGTGGAGCCGGTGCGGCTGCCGCTGATCGCGACCTCGCGGTTCATACCCTTCGTCTCGGGCGTGTCGCAGCTCTTGTCGGCGCCGCGGATGTGGCGGATGCCCTTGTTGCGCCAGTCGTAACCCTGGGCGGGCTTGGCGATGATGCCGTCGGGCATGTGGGTCTTCCTTGTGATGATCCCCTGGAGAGGGGGAAGGTTGTGGCAGACGGCCCTGGGATCAAGCGCGGCGGTTGCCCGCCTCGATGGCCGGATTGAAGGAGGCATCGAGCAGGTCGCGCGCCACGATGCGCCGGCGGACGAGGCCGGCGCGGGTGTAGAGGTCGATGTTCTTCTGCTCATCCACGGCAACGGAATCATCGATCGTCACGACCCGCGTGGCGGCGCGCTCGAACCAATGCTGGGCCACCGGGGCGGGGATGTTCATCAGCTCCGACCAGGTCTTGGCGTAGCCCGCGACATTCGCGTTGGCCCAGGCGCGGGCAGCGGCGAGGCGGCGGACGAACTCC
>DATCMG010000626.1:0-6933 GCA_036563555.1 Roseomonas sp.
GAGCGCAGCCCAGCACCTGGTTCCGGACCTGCCAGCAGACGCTCCATGGCATGGATATTCTCGATCCGCACGGTGGAGCGATAAAGATCTTCCGGTGGGCCGGACAGCTTGGTGCCGGCTCTCACACCCATGGCCTCGGCAACGTTGCGTCCCATCGGCTGGCGAATGGCACCGTTATACTGCACCCAGTCGAACCAGGGTGCGTCCCACAAGGCGGGGTAACTCACTGGGCCGTCCGCCACAGCGAAATTGCGTCGGTCGTTTAGCACCGTCCCGAAGACGAAGTTCGCACCGCGGCCGAGGGCATCCAGACGTCCGAACCCCTCCGCGACAGGGTAAAGATGGTCCTGCTGCGCCGCGTTCGACTCGTTGCGACCAGCCGCAATGGCGCGGTCCAGGCGAGCCTTGAGCTGGTCCCGTGTGGCAGGTGCGTTGTCAGGGCCGAGCACGGCCGCCGCGAAGCGCCCAAAGCGATTTTCCGACTGCTGGGTCAGAAACAGTGCGGCGCCGATCTGCTGCTGGAAGGCGGCAGTGTCAGTCAATGCCGGCCCGCCATCAATCCGGACGGCACGTCTGCCGCGCTCGATCTGACCCGTGTGACAGGCGGCACATGTGAGGCCGACAACCGTCTCACGGGCACCGCCCTCCTCGGCCGGGAAGCGGTCGTCCTGGGCGAAGCCGACCGGCAGGCCATGCGGATTGGCTACGGATGGCGGATCTGGCAAGAAGCCGAACCGGGCAAGGTATTCCGGCGCCGCAAAGCGTGGCGCGCCCGTTATACTGAGCTGTGGCTGCTCCAGCGCCAGGAACCAGGCCAGCGGCATGAGACGCGTGCCCTGCGAAGTATGATAGAACCAGCGGCGCTGGTCATCGGTCCAGTTCTGCTCGGCAAACACCAGATCGTTTGCCGGCTGGTAAACAGGCAGTTCGGCGCAGCCTCCAGCAAGACCAAGGATGATTGCTGCACCAGTTCTGGTGCCCCGATGTATGGACATCATAGATCGGGTCTCCTTGCCGCGCTTTGGTGCCCAGGACGTTAACCACCGCAATCCTGTCAGCAAACAGTTTTCGTCGAGGCGAACCACTCGCTGAACGGCGTGATCCCGGCGGCCATGCTGTCAGCTACTCTCGGAGTCTGAGGACGGACCGACTGCTCCGGTATCACCATTGGCGCCGGATCCTGGGACATCTCCATAACAGCGATGTAACATTGATCAGGCTGGAGTTCGGAACCGCAGCCGCTCGGTCGAACCGGGCGCACCAGCTGCGTCGCGGCCTGGGCGACCTGCTCATCACATCCGACACGGCTAGCGACCCGGTGTGTCCTTGACCAGCCGCACGAAGGCCCCGATGAGTCGCGGCATTTCCACGGCCCGGGCCGGCATCCGCTCCGCTGGCATGCTCAGGCTATCGAGGAAGCGGCCCCGCTCGGTGTAGAGCGACAACTCCAGCCCCCAAAGTGGCAGGAACCGGACCTCGAGCGTGTCTTCCAGTGCCCCGGCCGCAAGGAGCCCCTCCCCGATGGACGGGGCGTCTGGCAGCCTTCCCTGAGCAAAAGCAACAGGGAGCGCGACCAGCTCGGCCCATCCCGAAGGCCCGACGTTGCCTCCCCCGGCCACCGACAGCAGCGCGCCGGCAAGTTCGTCCGCGTTCTGGTCGCCGTGCCGCTCGGCGGCCTTTCGGATGGCGAGGTCGAGGACATCGTCCCGTCCCGCGGACAGGAGATCCTGGGCGAGGGAGTTCACCTCCTCGCCCTCTCCCGCGACGAAGGCGGCGAGCAGCCGGTCCGCAATGGGGCCGGGTTGCTTGCCGAAGCGCGGCCTCAGGGACGGCTTAGCCGCTGGTCTGAGGCCGAGCAGCCCAAGGGCGGCGTCGCCCCTGAGCAGACGGCCGCGGTCGATCCAAGCGCGACGGTTTTCAGCTGTGTCCTCGCGCCCCTGCAAACAGCGCCGGAAGGCCGCCCTGTCTGCCCGCTGCACAAAGACCTCGACCCCCTGATCGATCATCTCGGCGGCAATGGCCGTGTTCACCGCCCGAGCGGTCTCGATATCGGTTTCGCCGGGGCGCAGGGTGTCGAGCGTCTCGGGATCGGCGTAGTGCGTGAGGAGCACGGACTCGAGATCCCCTCCGACGTCCCGCGCCAGTTCTGCGGCCGCTTCGACAATCTCGTCTCTCTTATCTTTCTCATGCGGCATGGCGGGTGTCCTGGGACTCCGGCCGGGTTATTCCTCCCGACGCCCCTAGTCTCAATCGCGCGGATGGGTGTCAGTGGTGGCTTCACACAGTCCCGGCACCTTCGACGGCAGCAGGCTGGGCCGACCGCAGTCGGCGTGACGGTCGGCCGAACCACCTCCATTGTCTTCCGAGTTCGCCATCGCCACTCTCAATCCAGAATGGCCTCGCGGCTATCAATCAACGGTGGACACAGCTGAGATTACGGCGTCCTCCTACACCTGTTTGATTGAAAGCAGAGTCTGAGCATCTTCAAATCGCCCAAAAGCTGAGGCCGAGGACGGCAGACCACATCCTGCTGTTCATCTAGAGCCCAAGATCTATCTTGATGCGCAGTCGCAACCCCATTCTACTGTGACCATGGAGGCTAGGCTTATGGATGACGCGTCAGCAGCACGGGTAGCGATTGTGACTGGAGGTGCGCGCGGTATTGGGCGTGGCTGCGCAATCGCGCTCGCCCGCCGCGACTTCGACATCGCCATTGTCGACCTTCTGCCTGCGGAGATGAAGCGGACCGCGGCTGAGATCGAGGCGCTTGGACGTCGCGCGCTCTGCTTCGAGGCGGACGTGTCCGATTTCGCACGCGCCCAGACCATTGCGGACGAGGTTCAGGGACAGCTTGGTCGTATCGACTTCCTGCTGAACAACGCAGGGCGTGCCCAGCCCAAGGGTATCATGGATATCGCGGAGGATGAGTTCGATCGTACGATCGCGATCAACCTTAAGAGCTGCTTCAACTACATTCGCGCAGTGGTGCCACACATGAAGGCACAAGGCAGCGGCCGAATTGCCTCCATGTCGTCACTGAATGCCCTGTCGGGCGGTGTAACGGCGGCGGTGAGCCGGTTCGCATATGCTTCAGCCAAGGCCGGCATTCTGGGCATGACACGAGCGCTTGCGAAGGAATTGGGCCCCAGCATCCTGGTGAACGCCATCTGCCCCGGCCTGATCCAGACCGAGCTGGCCAAAAATCCGGTCATCGTGGAACGTGGCGCCGAGCTCGCCCGTGATGGCATCGCGCTCGGCCGGGTGGGCTCAGTGGATGACGTGGCGCAGGTTGCCGTCTTCCTGGCTACGTCCGAGCCTTGTTTCATAACGGGTCAGCATTTCGTCGTGGACGGGTTCCAGTATCATGTCTGAGAGGATTGGCACCGCCAGCAAGCCATGGGAGTGGCCGGAGCCAACCTGGCGGGGCCTCGTGGAGCGAGCCCGTGCAGGCCGAAGCCTGAAGCCCGCTACTTGGCCGAACAGCGCTCGCTGCGCTGTTGCCCTCTCCTTCGATGCCGACCACGAGACGATTCCGCTGCGTGACGGCGACCCCCTGCCCGATGCGGATCAGCCAGGGCCAGTACGGGAGCCGCCAGGGGGTGCCACGGATTTGGGCCCTGCTCGCCCGGCACTCCGTTCCGGCAAGCTTCTTCTATCCTGCCGTTTCCGCCCTCCTGCATCCGGAGGAAGTCCGCGACGTTGCCGGCGATGGACACGAGATCGGCATCCATTACTGGATTCATGAGAAGAACACCAACCTCACATACGAGGTCGAGCGCGATCTCAACCTGCGTGCCGCCGAGGTCCTGACCCGCCTTGCCGGACGGCCGCCGGTAGGCATGAGAACCGCGAGTTGGGATTCCTCCGTGAATACGCTGCAGATCATCCAGGAGATGGGACTGCTTTATGATAGTTCCCTCATGGCGGATGACGATCCCTATGAATCGACGGTAGGCGGTAATCCAACGGGCATCGTGAAGCTTCCGCCCGAATGGATTCGCGACCATGCACTTTACTTCGAAATGAACCGCTTCTCCGCGCTGCGTCCCTACACGCTGCCTTCAGCCGTGGAGGAGGTCCTCCGCGCCGAATTCGACGGCGCGTGGGAGGAGGGAGGCGATTTCCTCCTCACCATGCACCCGCTTCATATTGGGCATCGTAGCCGGATCGTGCTGCTGGATCGGGCCATTCAATACATGAAGAGCCGTGGCTCGAGCTGGTTTGCTACCCATGGGCAAGTGGCCGAGTGGTGCCGCGATCAAGCTAAGCTGCTCCCACATTCCAGCAAGCCCGAAAGCAGGATGGAACGCAGCACGCCATGAGGACGATGGATTTCCAGGGCCGCGTTGTCGCGGTAACGGGCGCGGGGGTAGGCTTCGGCCGCAGCATCGCGCGAAGCTTCGCAGAACACGGGGCGCAAGTTTTTGCGACCGACATTAAGCAGGTGGATATCGATGCAACGGCCAGTCAGCCTGGCATCATCCCGCACGCCCTGGACCTCACAGACCGAGCCGCAGGGGCGGCCTGGATCGCGTCGGTCGAGCAGCGTGCCGGAAGGCCGATAGATGTTTTGGTCAACAACGCCGGCGGCATGCTCGGTCAGCACCACAAGCCTGTTGAGGAGGTCGATGATGCCTCCTGGGACTCCATTTTCGCGGTCAACCTTAACGCCGCCTTCACCCTGATCCGCGCTGCCGTACCGGGGATGAAGCGGATGAGAAGCGGGCGTATCATCAACATCAGCTCGGGAGCTGCTTTCCGTCCCTCGCTCACGCGCATCCAGGCTTACTGCAGTTCGAAGCACGCGGTGCTGGGGTTGACACGCCAACTTGCCATGGAGCTTGGGCCCTTCGGCATCACGGTTAACAGCGTCGCGCCCGGTCTCGTCCTGACCGATTCCGACAAGCAGGCCGACTGGGACGCGCTTGGCCCGGAACGCCAGAAAGCGTCTCTTGCGGGAGTTGCCCTCGGCCGTCTGGGAGAGCCACAGGATATTGCTGATGCGGTGCTCTTCTTCGCCTCGGACATGGCCGGCTTCATCTCTGGTCAGATCCTGCCGGTCAATGGTGGCCGGCTGTAGCCACAGCAGTCAGATTCCAGATGCGGAGAGCCCACTTGATGTCCGGCAAAGCTCAGATGACTACACCCTCCTTACCGCGACGAGTGGCCCTCGGGTTGGTGACCGCCGGGCTCGCGACGCCTCGGATCGGCCATTCCCAGGTCGGGGCCTGGCCCAGCCGCCCCATACGAATCGTCGTGGCTTTCGGCACCGGAGGCGGCACCGATGTGACGACCCGCCTGATCGCTCCACGCCTCAGTCAGATCCTCGGGCAGCCCGTCGTCGTCGAGAATCGAGCTGGCAGCGGCGGCACCACGGGCGCGGACTACGTCGCAAAGGCTACACCGGACGGCACGACCTTCGTTCTGGCCACACTCTCCTCGATCGGCATCGCGCCCGCTCTGTATCCGCGGCTTCCCTATGATCCCGTGCGGGACCTCGTGGCCATCGCACCCACCGTGTATGTCCCGATCTGCCTTACCGTGACCACAAATGGCCTTAACGTCCGAGATACAGCGGGCTTCATTGCCGCCTTGCGTGAACGCCCGGGGCAGTTCTTTTACGGAAGTGCCGGCGTTGGCACGACAGGGCATCTGGCGAGCGCGGGCTTTCTGCAGAGAACTGGAACAACGGCGGAGCATGTGCCTTTCCGAAATCCTGGAGAGGTTTATACTGCGCTGGTCGCCGGGCGAGTGCAGTTCAACAGCGACATCCCAAGCATCATGCTGCCCTTTAACCGGGAAGGGCAGGCCCGGACCCTTTTCGTCGCGACACCGGAACGCGTTCCGATCATGCCTGACGTGCCAACAGCCGAGGAGGTTGGCCTGAATGACTACAAGGCATACTCGTGGTATGGGCTCTTCGGCCCGGCGGCCACACCCAGGCCGATTGTCGAGCGCCTCGCTGCAGCCGTGGACGAAGCTTTGTCTGATCCGGCGATCCAGGCGCGGTTTAACGAGTTAGGCACCCCCGCGATGCGCGGTTTTACACCCGAGCGGTTCGGGCAGTATGTACGCGACGAGATCGACATCTGGGGTCCTCTCGTGCGGACGTCGGGAGCTCGGGCCGAATAAGGCAAAAGGGACGGCAGTGCAGCAGGCTATAGCTAACCACACGGTTAATGATGAGCAGTATCGACACCGAACACTGCTCGCTGCTGCTTAGGCTACTCCAGGGAGGGCGTCAGCATTCACTGTAGCAACGCTAACTCCACCGCCTGTCACCCAGTTGAGACAACCTCTTCAATATCTTCAGGAAACCGGGGACGCTAAGATGCGCTCGGTTTCCTCCCTTCAGCGCCGCTTCCACTATGGCCGATGCCAGCAGCATCAGCTGCAGCAGCCGCCCCCAGCTTCTCGGCTTCAGCCATCTCGGTGATCGACGCGTACTGTTCCTCATCCAGCCGCTTCTGGTACCGGAACGCCCGGGCCAGCGCCTTTACCAGCGCAGGATCGGCGAGGGCGGGGATGGAGGTGGCGGGTGCGTGGCGCTCATTCCGCCGCCGCCAGCAGCTGCGCCCTGCTCGCCCCGAGGTCCCGCATGAGGCTGGCCAGCCCCTCCACCCGGAGTCAGATTTCCGCCCCCGTATTGGACACCGTCACCCGCTCCACCAGCGGCCGGCGATCCGCGCCTGCTCGGGCGGGAATAGCTCGCCCCAGAGCGGCTCCTCCTCAGTTCACGCACCGCCGCAACTGTCGCGGGTCGCCGCCGCGTTCCGCGGCAGAATGAAGTTGGTGTCAACGCCGGCTTAACTCTCCTCAGAAGCGCCGAGGCAAATTTCCTCAGTTGGGCGCCTGCTCGGCGGTTCTGACCTTGGGTGGGCGGCCACGGCGGCGTGGCACCTGGGTGAGCGCGGCGGACGGGACGCGCATGGT
>DATCMG010000631.1:0-6862 GCA_036563555.1 Roseomonas sp.
CCGAGCTTGCCGTGCTGCAGGAGGCGCGCGCGTCGAGCGCTTCCTCGGCCTGAAGCATGACCCGCGAATTCGGCCCGGACTGAGCCAAGTCGGTGCCCGTCCGATCACCTTGACCGTGGAAAACTGCGCACTGACACTCGCCCGCAACGAGAAGCGGAAGTGGTGTCCAATGCCCTGTGCCTGCGGTCTGGACGTGCACGCGCATGTCATCCCCGCTTCGTTTCCGAGGTACCTGCGTGAGCCGGCGCCGGCCGATTGGCCATCCATGGCGCCGGCGGAGAAGCCCTGCCACGCGCATGTCATGATCTCCGGCAAGGTGTACCGGACCGTCTCCGACAAGTGCTGGGACGTCCCGAAGCGCGTCGCCGACATGGAGGAGATGGGACTGTCCCTCCAGGCAGTCTCGCCGATGCCGGAGCTGCTGTCCTACTGGATGCCAGCCGGCGATGCGGCGGAGCTGCTGCGCTACATCAACGACCAGACCGCGGAGATGGTCGCGGCCTCGGATGGGCGCCTGGTGGGGCTTGGGGCCGTGCCGCTGCAGGATCTCGACCTCGCGGCCGCCGAGCTGCACCGGGTGAAGGAGGAACTGGGCTTTTCCGGCATCGAGATCGGCAGCAACGTGAACGGGGTGCCGGTGGGGCACCCCTCGCTCGATCCCTTCTTCGCCGAGGTGGAGAGACTGAACATGGCCGTCTTCGTCCACGCGCTACGGCCGGTGGGGATGGAGCGGCTGGTGGGGCCGAAGAACCTGCAGCAGGTGCTGGCCTATCCGACCGACGTAGGGTTGGCGGCGGCCTCGGTGATCTGCAGCAACCTCATGCTGCGGCGACCGCGGCTGCGGATCGCCTTCTCGCATGGCGGCGGCACGCTCGCGTCGCTTCTGCCGCGGCTGGAACAGGGGTGGAAGGTCTTCCCGGCGGTGCATGAGGCCGTGTCCGCCTCGCCTTCCGAGCAGGCGCGTCTTCTCTACTATGACGCGCTGGTCTTCGACACGCCGATGCTGCGCCATCTCGTGGCGCAGTTCGGAGACGACCGGGTGATGGTGGGGACCGACTATCCGTTTGCCTTCCATGATTCCGAGCCCGTGCGGCGCGTCTGCGAGGCAGTCGAGGACGAGGCGGCGCGAGAGAGGATACTGCATCGCAACGCGCGGGCTTTCCTGGGGCTGCCAGAGGCATAGCCTCGCGAGACCAGGGCCTTCGGAGCAGGCACACGGATGAAGCTGGCCAGAGCCTGCCCGCGTTTGGGCCACTCGAGGGTGGCGGAGAGAGGGATGGCGTCGCGTGGTTCGTGCACCTGTGGGCGAGCCGGAGCGTGGCTGGTGCCGCTGGCCGGGCGCCAGGGCGCCCGGCGGGATCAGAAGGTGCCGGGATAGGCCCCACCGTCCAGGAGCACGTTCTGCCCGGTCATGTAGCCGGCATGAACGCTGCACAGGAATGCGCAGGTGTTGCCGAACTCGTCGACCCTGCCGACGCGGCGCATGGGGCTCTCCTGCAAGCGGTCCCGCCAGGCTTCCTCCATGGACTTACCGTCCTTCGCAGCGCGCGCGGCAACGACCTTGCGGATGCGGTCCGTGTCGAAGGGGCCGGGGAGGAGGTTGTTGATGGTGACGCCTGTGGGCGCCATCTCGCGCGCGAGGCCGGCGACAAAGCCGGTGAGGCCAGCGCGAGCGCCGTTCGAGAGACCGAGCACGCCAATCGGCATCTTCACGGCACTTGAGGTGATGTTCACCACGCGCCCGAAGCCGCGCTGCGCCATGCCAGGGACGGTGAGGCGCATCAGCTCGATGGCGGAGAACATGTTGGAGTCGATGGCGGCGATCCAGTCCTCGCGCCGCCAGTCGAGCCAGGTGCCGGGGGGTGGCCCGCCGGCGTTGTTGACGAGGATGTCCGGCGAGGGGCAGGCAGCGAGGGTGCGCTGACGGCCCTCATCGGTCGTGATGTCGGCGGTGACGGTGTTCACCTCAGCGCCGGTGGCGTCGCGGATCTCCGCGGCGGTGGCCTCCAGTGCCTCGGCGCCGCGGGCGAGGATGGTGAGGCGGGTACCCGCCTGGGCCAGGGCGAGCGCGCAGGCCTTACCGAGCCCCTTGCTGGCTGCGCAGACGAGGGCGGTGCGCCCGGCGATGCCAAGATCCATGTGGTGTGTTCTCCGTCGTCGTCGTGTCAGGCGTCGAGGCGGTAGCCGTCCTCGGGGAAGCGGAAGAGGCTCTGCACGCGCTCCACGCGCGCGCTGGGGCCGGGGGTGAGGCCCCAGTGGTCCAGACGGCCTTGGGGCCACTTCCACTCTTCGGGCATGCGAACGCGGTGGCTCTCATCCACCTGCTCCATTTCGGCGGTGTACTCGAGCGGCATCTCCTCCGGCCCGACGAAATAGCCGAAGGCGTTGTTGCCCGGGCCGTGTCGGCCGGGGCCCCATTCGATGGGGTAGCCGTGGTCGCGCATCCGGCCGATGCCGAGCATGAGGGCTTCAAGGCTCGGCAACTCGAATGCGATGTGGTTGAGGGTGGCCTCCTCGTTGAACCCGAGGACGAGGCTGTGGTGGTCGGTGTTGCAGCGAAGGAAGCGGAACTTTTTCGTCTGGTCCGAGAGGCGAAAGCCGAGCACGTCACGCAGGAAGCGGAAGCTCGTCTCGTTGTCACCGGAGTTGAGGTTGACGTGGGAGAGCTTCGTGGGTCGGAGCGCGCCATCGAGCGTGCCGGCATGGTCCTCTACGTCGGAGAAGATGGCGTAGGCGCGGCCCTCGGGGTCGCGCAGGCCGAAACCGTAGCCGCCGCCGGCGCGGGTGATGCGGCGCGGTGGGCCGGAGGTGGGGAGGCCTGCGGCGGTAACGGCGGCGTGAAGCGACTCCACCGCGGCGGCGTCGCGGGCGGCCAGGACGACCCGCAGGATGGTGGGGCGCGGTGCAGCGCGCAGGGTGATGATGTGATGGAAGGGACCGCTGCCGCGCAGGTGGAGGACGCCGCCCAAGTCGGACACGAGCTCGAGCAGCCAGACATCGCGATAGAAGCGCAGGGCGGCGCTCAGGTCCGTCACGCCGATATCGACGGCGCGGAGCGCGGCGATCTCACCAGTTGCGGTCATTCCGCTTCCCCCGTTCCGGGCACTGCCGGATTCTCTTGCTGGTTTGGAAGGATCAAACCTAATCTGGCCACAG
The DNA here is from genome assembly GCA_036563555.1 of Roseomonas sp. GTDB lineage: Bacteria > Pseudomonadota > Alphaproteobacteria > Acetobacterales > Acetobacteraceae > Roseomonas. The sequence continues at coordinate 3,157 of DATCMG010000631.1, forward strand.
CAATCAACTGCCCCGGCGTGGAAAGGGGCGGAAAGGAGGATGTCCGATGACCAGCCGAATCCGGCGTTCCCTGCTCGCGCTCGTCGCGGCCGGCTCCCTGGGGGGCGCGGCTCAGGCCCAGCCCCCGGCCCAGGCGGCCTGGCCGAGCCGGCCGATCCGCATCGTGGCGCCGTTTCCGCCGGGCGGGCTGGCTGACGTGCTGGCGCGGACTGTGGGGGATGAACTGGGGCGCTCCCTCGGCCAGCCGGTGGTGGTGGACAACCGCGCCGGCGCGGGCGGCAACGTGGGGGCGGAGGTCGTCGCCCGGGCCGCGCCCGATGGATACACGCTCATGATGTCCTCGACGGGCATCCTGAGCATCAACCAGTTCCTCTACCCGACCCTCGGCTTCGATCCGGAGAAGGGCTTCGAGCCGATCTCGGTGATTGCGGACATGCCGATGCTGCTGGTGGTGAACCCGCGCGTGGAGGCGCGGACGGCGCGAGAGTTCGTCGCGCTGGCGCAGGCCAATCCGGGCAAGCTGAACTTTGGCTCGGCTGGGAATGGGACGACCGGGCATCTGGCGCTGGCGCTCTTCACCGCCATGGCGGATGTGCGGCTGCAGCATGTGCCCTATCGCGGTGCGGCACCGGCGGTACAGGACGTGCTAAGCGGACAGTTGGACGGGGTCTTCGACAACCCGCCGACCGTGATCTCCCATATCCGTGCCGGCGCGCTGCGGCCGCTGCTGGCGACCTCATCTCAGCGGATGCCGCTGCTGCCGGAGGTCCCGACGGCGGCGGAAGTAGGACTGCCGCAGTACAGTCCCTCCTCTTGGTTCGGGCTGGCCGCGCCGGCGGGGACGCCGGAACCGGCGCTCGCGCGGCTTCAGGCGGAAGTGGCGCGGGCGGTACGCCAGCCGGCCATGCAGCGGATGGAGGAGCAAGGCATGCGGATGGTCGGCAACACGCGCGAGGAGTTCGCACGGCTGATCGTGGCGGAGCGCGAGCGCTGGGGCGACGCGATCCGGCGTGCCAATATCCGGCTGGAATAGGCGCAGGAGGCGGCTCTTGGAGATCGGCGCGCGGCTACGGCGCATCCGGTTGCTGCGCGGGATGGTCATCGAGGATCTGGTGGAGCAGACGGGGCTCTCCCGGCCTTTCATCAGCCAGATTGAGACCGGAAAGGCCTCACCTTCCCTCGCTACGTTGGAGAAGCTGGCGGCGGGACTGGGACTTTCCCTCTCCTCGCTCTTTATCGATGAGGCACGGGAGGTGGCGGTGCTGCGACGCGAGGAGCGGCCGGTGGTCACCTTTGGGGAGGATGGCAGCGACGGACGGCGGCTCTCCTTTCTTTCAGCGCCACGCCGGCAGGTGGAGATGGTGATCCTGGAGCTGCCGGTCGGCTACGATGCAGGCGGGCGGAACCACGCGCATGATGGGGACGAGTGCCACTACGTTCTAGAGGGGCGAATCCGCGCCGTGCAGGGTGGGCGCATCTTCGAGCTGGAGCCAGGGGACAGCTATCACTGGGACGGCAGCGTGCCGCACCATGTCGAGAATGTGGGTGACGTTCCGGCGCGGCTGCTGATCGCGCGCACGCCACCGGGGTTCCTCAGCCTGAGGAGCTATGAGGAGGGGGCGGCGGCAGTGACGGAGAAGAATGCCTCGCCGCCTCCTGCGCGCCGCCGGCGGCGGGGCATGGCCTAACGCAGCACCCGCACTACCTCACCATCTCTACCGCGGGCGGCGCTGCTGGCGATCCGGTGCCGGAGCACCTCGGCCCCGCTGATTGTTAGCCGGCGTGCAAGCTGCTGACCTATTCGTGTAGAGCCCCCTCCTCCACCCCACAGTTGATCGAGACACCCCGCAAGCGGACGGTATCCGCCGATGGGGTGCATGATGACGACAGAGACGACGGATGCCGCTGGTCCTGGCCGGGGCACGCGTCCGCGTGCTCTGCGCGACTACCGCTATAGCTGGGCCTGGCTCTTCGGCGGCGTCTGCCCCGAGTGCGCCGTCGGCGCCGCTGTCGTGCTGCCAGAGGTCAATGTGGACGCTATGGACACCCCACTGCCTTACGGGCCGATCAGCAGCATCACGTTCTCACGGAAGGCGGCGATATGACGCGCCATAGCTTGGCCTGCGGCGTCCGGCTCGCGGGCGGAGAGCGCGTTGCGAATGGCGACGTGCTCCTGCAGCACGCTTTCCTGATGCGCCTCCTGATCCAGCGAGATGAACCAGAAGCGCACGGCCCTATCGTGCAGGTTGCTCAGAATATCGGCGTAGATGGGATTGCCTGAAGCGCGGGCGATCATGTCATGGAATGACTTGTCCAGCAGCATCATCGCTTCGGTGTCTCGCCGGCCCAGCGCGGCCTTGGTCTCCCGCAGCACGCCGTCCATTGCGTCAACGTCCTCGGCGGTGAAGCGGGCGGCCGCCAGACGCGCGGTGTGGCATTCATTCACCGTGCGCGCCTCGATGATGTGCAGCAATTCGGTGAGGTCGATCGGGCGCACCTCGATCCCCTTGCGCGGCCGAATGGTTACCAGCCCCTCCAGCCTCAGCCGGGCCAGCGCATGACGTACGGGCATGCGGCTGAGTCCGAGCGCCTCGGCCACCTGTGCCTCGTTCAGCTTCTCGCCAGGAGCGAAGCGGCAGGTGATGATCTGGTGGCGGATGATCTCATAGGCCTGGTCCTTGAGCGGCACCGAGCGCGCCTGCTCCGGATATCCGTTGGGGATCTTGCCGGGCCCCCGGACCAGCCAACGTGTGCTTTTTGCAATGGGCGCGCGCATTACCTTGCCTTCCTACCACGCAGTCCTGGCAGCTGCGATTTGCGGCAGCCGGGTGGGCGAAGCAAGAACCCGCCTGCGGAGGCGGGGCGGAGACCGCCCCGTCCCCGCCTTGCCTCAGTCCAAGCTGGCGCCCGAGATACGGACGGCTTCCTTCCAGATGGGCGCGTCCCGGCGCATTGCTTCGGTGAAGCCCTCTGGCGTACTGCAGACCGGCGTGGAGCCCAGCCGATCGATTGCGGCCCGGAAGGCCGCATCATCGCAGGCCTTGCCCAGCACCTCGCCCATGCGGCGGACAATCGCGGTAGGCGTGCCTGCGGGAGCTGCGATGCCGTTCCAGGTTTCCGCGCGGAAGCCCGGAAAGCCCCGCTCAGCCACGGTGGGCACGTCCGGTAGGCTGGCCAGGCGCTCGGACCCGGCCACGGCGATGACGCGGATCCGCCCGCCCTGCATATGCGGGATCATGTCCGACGGATTGCCGAAATAGGCTGCCACCTGACCGGCCAGCAGGGCCTGCATTGCCGGCGCGCCGCCCCGATACGGGATGTGCTGCATCTCGATCCCTGCACGCTGCATCAGCAGAGCCATTGCGAGATGGGTGGAGGATCCGTTGCCGGCCGAAGAATAGTCCAACTTGCCTGCGCGCGCCTTCGCAAGCGCCACGAACTCTTCGAGCGTGGAGATGTTCAGCGCGGAACTGACGGCGAGCACCATCGGGTTGCTTGCAATGATGGAGACCGGCGCGAAATCGGTGGCCGGGTCGAAGCTCAGCTTCGTAAGCGCCGGCAACATCACCATTTGCGAGGCGCTGGCGGTAAAGAGTGTGTAGCCGTCGGGGGCACTGCGCGCTACCGCCTCGGCCGCAATGGCGCCATTCGCACCGCTCCGGTTCTCCACCGGCACAGGCTGGCCCAGCGACTTGGCCAGCCATTC
>DATCMG010000663.1:0-9170 GCA_036563555.1 Roseomonas sp.
GACAGCTGACCTGGATTGAGCGTCCGTTCCAGCATGAGCGTGCTGAGGGTTTTACCTCCGTAAAGGGCATTTCCCGCAGCATCAAAGACGCCGGCAGTCATGCCCTCCGCAGATCCGGTCGGATTAGACCCGGTCCCCTGGACACGGATGCGAACATTCAGCCAGTTGTCGCCGTCGATGTAGTCGTCACCACCGCGGCCCTGGATGAGGTCACTGCCGCCGCCACCGAGCAGTATATTCCCGCCATTGAACGCGACGGCTTTTTCAAGATCGACGTCCTGTCCGGTGGGTGCGGCCGTTATCATATTGCCGAGGGTTGCACGCAGGCCGGCAATCCGATCAACGCCGGCATGGGACAGCTCATTGTTGTCAAGCCGGGTTTCCGCATCACCACCGGCGACCGCGTTGGTGCGGTTGTCTCCCCGGAGCACGTCGTCCTTGTTCCAGCCGGACAAGGCCTCCGTCTGGTCGAAGCGATCCCGGAGGATGTCCTGCTGCTCTGTGGTGAAGATCCGGATCGTCATATCCGATTCGGCCGCTTCGGGGCTTCCCTTGTGGATCGCCCAGTCGTAGCCGAACATGCCCTCATTCCGCATGACGCTCACGCCCTGGACCATGATGTCATCGCCGGACTCGGCGTCGAAATCATGCTCATTCGCGCCAGCGAACATCACGTCATGGCCGATGATGGTTGAGTTGAAGAACAGCTCCGAGTTGTCGCCGGCCGTGGTGTCGAAGCCATTTCCTGCTTCGAGCCAGTCATCACCCTCGTTGCCGAGCAGGAAGTCGATGCCTTCCCCGCCGAGGATGAAGTCGTTCCCAGTGCCGCCGAATGCCTCCTTCCCGTCCGGCCCGGTGATGAGGAAGTCCTGGCCCTCATTGCCGAAGAGGAGCGCGAGCCCGCTTCCGCCATGGATCACATCATTGCCGGCGCCACCATGCAGGAAGTCAGTCTCGCCGATATCCGTACCGGCGTTGACGATGATGTCGTCGCCATCGTCCCCATGGACCTTGTCGACCCCGAAGCCCGCCTCGATGTAGTCGTTACCGCCGCGGCCCCAGAGTGCGTCGTCTCCACCACCTGAGATGATGGTGTCGTCTTCCTCGGTACCGCCGATGACGACGTGCTCGTTCGTGACAATCTTAATGTAGTCTGGGTCGCCGTCGTTGTCGGTGTCCTTGCGGCTCACCATGGGATTGAGAGCCTCAAGCGTCGGATCGGTGTGCACCGGATCGGGCTTGAGCTGCAGGTCCATATTCATTTCGAGAATGATGCTGACGGCGGAGAAGGAGTCCCCGGGCAGCACCGTCGAACCAGGCGCACCGAGATCGGTGTTCAGCATGATCAGATCGGAGAAGCTGTTGTTCTCCAGCTCATTGAGCAAATTGAGGCCCTGGGTGCGCGACAGATAGTAGAAGCGGTCGCCGTCTTGCAGATGCTCCATCGTCTGCTCGAAGACGAAGCTGAACGTCGACCCGAGCATACCGCCGAACGCCATCTTCTTCTCGGCGAGACCACCGACCCAGAAATCGACGGTGTTTAGGCCGCTTTCCCGGTTCGCCCAGGTACCGGTCGAGTTGAGGAAGTCAACCCGATCTCCTGGTGGCGCGAAGGCGGTCGCCTCGACGAATTCGTTGACATCCAGCGTTGCGGGGTCATCCGGCGTCCCAGGCTTCAGAACTTGCTCCTGGCCAAGGACAAGGGCGGCCGCTGCCGCCCGTTTGCCGACCATCGTCGTCTCGCCGGTGATGGATTCATGCGTGCCATAAGCAGCGACGAAATTGATGATCGAGGCAGGATTCTTGAGGTTCTCGGCGAAATCGACCCAGCTTTCATAAGGCTTCAGCTGGGTGTCATTATTGGTGACTGCGTAGAACGTCTCCCGCGCCTTGTTCAAGGATGGCATGCCGGTATCACGGCCACGGGCGAGGTTGATCGTGGCAAGGTCAAGCGGCAGCCCGAGCAGGCTGTCCCTGAGCGCGGACGTTACGAATTCGTCGATTTCGTTGCCAACCTGACGGGTCATGCCACGAATGATTGCGCCGGCCGCCTCTTCACCAGACCCAAGTCCATCATACATATCGGGGTCCAGGAACGCATTGAGCAGACGGGTCGGTTCGGCCTCTGGCTTTCCGTCCACCATTTTGATGATGTCGACCGTTTCGGTCAGCATGGAGTGCCCGAAGCGATAGACGACGTTCGCGAACTCGGCCGAGATGTTCGGGTTGATATCAGGGCTCGGGTTGAAGACGAACACGTCAACATCCGGCTGGATCTTGCGCGCAAACTCCTCAAAGACGAGGTGCTGGTACTCCATCTCGGTGGTGAAGCGCCCAGCCTGGAAGAGGCGCTCGCCATTCCATACCAGGGCTGCCTTGCCCGCATCGGTCGTCGGAACCGCATCGACGGGGACCAGAAGCCACTCGTTCAGGAAGTCAACGTCGTTCGACGCAAGCGCGAGCTTCTGCGTCTCTTCCACGATCCGGTTGTGCTCCGAGTGAAACACATGGTGGACCGCGGTCAGGCCGATGTTCTCGTTGCCACGGCCGTCGCCGGTGACGAAGTGGTGGTTGAGAAGCTCGTCGTCGTAGGCCAGGTTCCCGCCCTGATTGTTCTGCGGGATGTCATTGCCTGAGATGTCGTCCCCATCAGGCGGCAGGGGGGCGTTCTGAGCGTTTACAGGCACCGCGTTGTGCGCAATGTCGTCAATGAAGGCATGAAACGTGCGGATGGTGGTCGGGGGCAAAGACACAGGGTTGCTCGGGTTGCCCTCCAGCAGGAGGTCGTCGGTGGTGCCGAGTTGCCCGTCAGTTCCAAGGCCAATGACCACCCGCGGATAGCCGTTCGGGCCAGGGATAAAGTTGCCGTACGGGTCCGATGCGATCAGCGGAACGTTTCCGACATCGGCGTCCGTCAGCCGGATGCCCAGCACCGTGGCGGCTTGCTCCTTGACATCTGCCCAGGTCGCGAGGCCGCCCTTAATACCTTCGAGCAGATGTCCTGTTGCGATCGGCTTTCCATCCGGACCCGCAGTATACTCACGCATGAAGATCTGCTTCGATGCGGTCGAGGCATAGGTCTGATTTTGATCGACCCAGGCCGTCGTGCGATTTACCGGGTTCGGGGAAACACGGGTCAGCGCCATGAAGTTCGTGTGGCCGTCATCGGCGTTTCCGGCAATTCCGTCGGCGCCCTTGTCATACAGCGGGTCATCCTGTTGAAGCGGCACGTATACCGTGCCGTTGCCGCCCTTCGACACGAGGTCGAGGCCATGGTCGAAAAACTGCCCGAAAAGCGTCATCCAGCTATTGAAAGGCGATGAGAGGCCCTCGTCGGGCGATACATTGGGAATGAAGGCAAGTTCCGGGGTGTCGGGATCGCCATCATGATCAAAACTAAAGGAATCTCCCGACAATGCGGCGCGCACGGCCGGATTATTGACGGTTTGGTCGACAATGAGGTTCGAGATAATGCGCGGGTCCGCATCGGCGACGCTGCCCGACGAGCCATAATTCGTGTTGGTCACGGAGGGGGCGCCCGGGCCGAAGTCCATTCTGTCGCCGTCGGCGTCGTTCAAAGGGGCGGGTGTCAGCAGTTTTACGAACGGCTGGTCCGCCGCGCCCCACTTTTCGCGACCGGGCACGCCCGAGAGGTTGTTGTAGCTTCCGTCAACAGTGCGCAGCCCGTAAGGTAGCAGAGAGGCTGCGGCTGGATCCGTGACGGGCACTCCCGGAGGCGCGCCTTGCGCGGCGACGAGGGCCGCGAGATCGCCTCCGGCGGCATGCGCCTCAGCAATCCTAATCTGGGCGAGAATAAACTCGAGATCATGCCTGACAAGGTTGACCATCTTATTTGAACTCCCATCTCGGGCACAAAAGGCGCCTCCGGTGGTCAGAGTAGGTTTCGCTGCGGCTGGCGACGCAATGGCATTTTGCAAAAGGTTTCATTCGCCACGCATTTGTTCACGACTGATTTATGTTTGTTTTTCCAGCCTCGATCGCTCTTGTCCGGCGAAGTGTTCTTAGGTCTGCCTATTTTGACGACGCACGAGGTATGTTCCTTTGCCTCGATATGTCCTTTTAGTTTAAGGCTGCTGGCCTCCCGCAATCTTTGAGGGTGTGAGAAATCAGGGATTTGCATCATTAAAGCGACCGATTGAGTATCACTTTCTCGCGATTATTCTTTATGGGTTTCTTTTTTATTCCGTAATATTGCGCTTATGTATTGTGTCGTTGCAAGAGGCTAATGTCACTCAAGCCTCGCTCCTCCCCAATCTTGCGGGGGCGGCATTTTCACCTCGCCCACAAGCACAGCTTTATGCCCCTTAACTGACTGTTTGAAATTAGCCTTGTCCGGCTGTCCCCCACTTCCCCGTCACGTGTTCGTTGGGGGGGCGCCTATGAGCAGATCGGTGGAGTAGGGCTGCGATCAGGTACCGTTCAGCTTCCGGGATGCCCCCGGCAAGGCGATCGCCGCCCAGTTTGCTCCTCTCGCGCCGGAGCCCGCGAAGGACGCGTCCTTGCGGCTGAAAGCCACGAGACGTGGCGGCGCGCTCCACGACCTATCCAGTCGATGTGGCCGCCATCCAGGAACGGCACCAGCCAGCTCCCGTGGTTCAGAGCGTCACGGATCGCCTTCGCGGTCGGGCTGCAGCCCGGCAACATACTTACCTGCAACCCGGACCCGGCGAACAGGGCATCCAGGGGCGGACACCTCCGCAACGGCCGAGCCGTAATGCGGATGGTGGCACTCGCGCATCGTTTCACTAATGCGTGAATTCAGCGGACTGCGCCTGAAAGTTGCAGGATTTCCGTCGCGTGAATGGAACGAGCGAGTGTGCACGATCCTTGACACCGGCGAGCCGTGAAGCGCAGCGTTCCTCACACGATCAGCGTGCATCGGCAACGAAATTCCTGCCGGGCAGCGCCATACCAGCGGAAGCACAAAACAAGGGAGAGGCAGGAGGCCGGCACCGCGCGTGCAACGGCAACACCATCACATCGGCCCATTCCCCCCGGCACCCATCCCGTGCCGCGGAGCGGCGGCGGGCTGAACCAGCAGCACCGATGTCCAGTCCCAGAATGGGAAGATGCACATGGTCCAGGTCAGCTATCCCGGCGTCTACATCCAGGAGAAGCCGAGTGGGGTCCGCACCATCACCGGTGTCGCCACCTCCGTGGCCGCCTTCTTCGGTCGTGCCAGCAAGGGGCCGCTCGACACGCCGGTACGCGTGCTGAGCCTTGCGGATCTCGGGCGGAGCTTCGGCGCCGCACATCCAAAGAGCGATCTCTCGGCCAGCGTCACGCAGTTCTTCGCCAATGGCGGCACGGATTGCTACGTCGTGCGGCTGGCCAGCGCCAGCGCCAAATTGGCGGAGATTGGCCTGCGCAATCTTGCGGGGGCAGAGGTGCTGCGCGCCTCCGCAAAGTCAAAAGGCGCCTGGGGAAACGGGCTGCGGCTGGAGGTGAGCTACGGCACTTCCAATCCCGGCGAAACCTTCACTTTGCGCGTCGCGCAGGAGGAGGGTGGGCGCGAGGCGGCCAGCGAGAGCTTCACCAACCTCACCATGGACCCGACCTCGCCGCGCTTCGCGCCGAGCTTCGTCAGCCAGAGTTCGCAGCTCATCGGCCTCAAGCTGGCCACGGGGCTTGACCCGAATGCCGGCAGTTTCCCGGGCTTTTCCGAAGCACGGCGCCCGCTCGGCACGAATGATGCGGGCGTGAAGGCCAGCCTCGACGCGCTGATCAGTCCGGGTGGCGGCGGAACGCGCCGCATGAGCTTCGACATCAGCATCGACGGGTCTGCCTTCGCCACGGTGAATCTCGGCACCCTCACAGCCATGCCGGGAACGGCGGCTGCCATTGCGACCGAGCTGCAGACCCGCATCAACGCGGTGGCCGCCGCCATGGTACCGGCACGCGCGGTCACAGTAACGATCGCACCACAGGCGACGGCGGGTGGCAATCACTTCCTACGCATCACCGCGAACACCACAGGTGGCGACAACGCCACCGTCCGGATCCGCAAAGCCCCGGCGAGCGATCTCGCGGGCGCACTGCTGCTGGGCGCCGAGAATGGCGGGGTGGAGTTGGCACGGCGCAGCGACCTCCGTCCGGCGCCGACCGGCAGCGTGCTGCGCCTCGATCTCGGTGGCGGCAACCTCACGCCGCTGAACGAACTGGCCGGGTTGGTCCAGAATGCGCTCACCTCCGTCACCGTCGGGGGCGAGCCGGCGATCCCGCTGAATGCCGCGCCGAACAACATCCAAACCACGGGCGGCGGCGATCCCTTCACCCGGGACAACCGCCCGGGCGACAGTGCCAGCGACCACAATGACGGGCTGCGCGAGAAGCTCGGCATCATCGCCCAGGCGATCACCAATGCGGCGGGATCGCGCTTCCGGGCCGAGTTGCAGGGCAACATGCTCGTGGTGCTCGCCAAGGACGGCACGGTGAACGAGACGCCTAGCGCCGTCACCTTCGCCGGGCCGGGCGCCGCGGCGATCAACCCCCGTATCCTTCGCAACACCCGGCAGTATGCGTTGGGCACGGCAGGCACCAGCAGCTTCACCACGGGCGGTGCGGACGGCGATGATGGCGGCGCCCCAGGCTTCGCGGACTATGTCGGCGACCCCGTGCTGAAGACAGGCTTCCACGCCCTGGACACGGTGGACCTGTTCAACCTGATGGTCCTGCCCACAGATGCCGAGCTGGCCGATTCGGTGCGGCGGCAGCTCTGGGGGCCGGCGAGCATCTACTGCCAGAAGCGCCGCGCCTTCCTGCTGATGGATGCGCCGGATAGCTGGACCGATTCCGCCGGGCGCCCATCCATTGTGCAGAACACGGCGGATGCGAACGACCTGCGCGGCACCGTGGTGAAGGACCATTCGGCCGTCTTCTACCCGAAGCTGCGCTTCAACGACCGCGGCCTGGTCCGCAGCATCGGCGCATCCGGCGCGATCGCGGGGCTGGTGGCCCGCACGGATGCCACGCGCGGCGTGTGGAAGGCGCCGGCCGGCACGGATGCCGATTTGCGCGGCGTGCTGGGGCTGGACGTGCGCCTGACCGACCTGGAGAACGGCGTGCTGAACAAGCTCGGCGTCAACTGCCTCCGCAGCTTCCCCTCCGGCACGGTCAATTGGGGCGCGCGGACCCTGGATGGGCTGGACGATCTCGGATCGGAATGGAAATACATCCCGATCCGCCGGCTGGCCCTGTTCATCGAGGAATCCCTCTATCGCGGCACGCAATGGGCCGTGTTCGAGCCGAATGACGAGCCGCTCTGGGCCAGCATCCGGCTGAATGTCGGTGCCTTCATGAACGGGCTGTTCCGCCAGGGCGCCTTCCAGGGCACCACGCGGGACGAGGCCTTCTTCGTGAAATGCGATGCGGAGACGACCACCCAGGCCGACCGCAATCTCGGCATCGTCAATATCGAGGTCGGCTTCGCGCCGCTGAAGCCTGCCGAATTCGTCGTCATCACCATCCAGCAGATCGCCGGCGACCTGCAATAGGCCGGCGTGAGGGCAGACGAGGACGCGGACCATGGCCAAAGGCTTCATCGTCAACGCGCATCGCATCGATCCCTATAAGAACTTCAAGTTCCGCGTGCTGTGGGACGGACGGACGGTGCTCGGCGTGTCCAAGGTCGGCGCGCTGAAGCGCACGACCGAGGTCGTCAAACACCGGGAGGGCGGGGAAAACAGCTACGACCACAAGTCGCCGGGCCGCACGAGCTACGAGGCGGTGACGATGGAGCGCGGCGTCACCCATGACATCGAGTTCGAGAAATGGGCGAATCTCGTCCATGCCTATGCCGGCGACCCGATGATGGATCTAGCAAATTACAAGAAGGAACTGACGCTCGAAGTGCTGAATGAGCGCGGCCATGTTACCAAGCGCTACTTCCTGCATCGCTGCTGGCCCAGTGAATTCACCGCCGCCCCCGAGCTCGACGCCAACGCCAATGCCGTGGCCATCGAGAGCCTGACGCTGCAACTGGAGGGTTGGGAGCGCGACGTGGACACGAAGGAACCGGATGAGCGCTCGGCCGTGCCGCCGAGCCCCTGATCCGGGGAGACGGGCCACATGGAGGCGCCCATGGGACGGAAGGGAGAGGGCATCGAGGAATTCGCCCGGCTTGGCGTGGACTTCGCCGCGCCCCAGCCAGAGGCGGTAACGCAACTCCTGGCTGCCCAGGAAGCGGAGGAAGTGGCGCTGCGCCTGACGCTCGCCGGGCGCATCGGGGCGCTGGCCGGGCTCCTTCGCCGCCTGGATCCGGCTGCGGAGCTGCCCCTTGCACTGCGCTGCGCCACCTGCGGGGAGGGAATGGAGGCGGCGCTGCCCCTCACGGCCATCGTTGAAATGGCCGAGGCGGCGGAGGCGCAGCCCGTGCTCTCCTTGCCGCGTCCGGAAGGCGGCACGCTGCGGCTACGCCGTCCCACGGGGGAGGACCAGCGCCTCTGGCGTGCCCGCGCCTACGCCGACGAGACCGAGGCGGCACTGAGCATCTGCGCCTCCCTCCTGCTGGATCCCGCGCCCCTGGACGAAGCGGACCTCCCCGCCCTCGGCGAGGCGATGGCTGAGGCGGACCCGCTGCCGGGCTTCCACATCGGCGCCACCTGCCCCGCCTGCGGCGCGGCAGCGGAGGCGGCGCTGGATCTCGAAGCGGCGCTGCTCGCACAGTTCGCACAACACCAGCGGGCCTTGCTGGACGAGGTCCACCTCCTTGCCTCCCGCTACGGCTGGACGGAGGCCGAAATCCTCGCCGTGCCGCCGCATCGCCGCCGCGCCTATCTCACCCGCATCGGGGAGGCGATGGCATGAGCTACTTCCACGACCTGGTGGCGCGCAGCGGGCTGATTGTGGCGGGCCGCGCCGCGCCCGCAACGCGCGCCGAGCCGCCGGTGGACATCATCGAGATCGAGGAGGTGGTGGAGGCCTCCCCCACGAAGCCATCCTTCCCACCACTCTCCGCAACGCCGCCCGCGCCGGCCCTGCCAGCGGTCGTGCGGAACGTGCCGGCCGCCCCACCGTCGCCATTGCCCACGGACCTTGCCTTTACGCCGCCAAGAGCCGCCCCGGCGCCGGGGCCCGGCATGGTCGAGACGACGATCCTCACCGAGGTGACACGCCTCGTCGCGCCCCCGCCAGCGCCACCGGCCGCAACG
>DATCMG010000674.1:0-3010 GCA_036563555.1 Roseomonas sp.
CCAGTCGTGGTGCACCTCGGTCAGCGTCGCCGCGGCGCGCCGGATCTCCTCCATCTGCCTCGTCTGCTTCGCCGGCAACTTCAGCTCCGCCAGCCGGAAGCGGGGCGTGACGGGCTGGGCGAGATCGCCAAGGTCGAGATCGGCGCGGCAGGCGGCATCCAGGTCCTCGGCACGCGGCGGGCGTCCCAGGGAGCCGAGAACCCGGCAGATCCGCGCGATGGAAGGGGTTTCCAGCCGGAAGCGCCGGGCGCAATCGGCCAGGGCGCGCTCCATCTCCGGCGCCGCGGCGCCGGGCAGCCCCGCCTGCCAAGCTGCCAGCCGCTCCCGGTAGCCGGGCGGGGTAAGGGTGAGGGGGGGAAGTGCATCGGGCCAGGGGCGGAGCCCCATGCGCTCCGTCACGGCCGGCAGTAGGATCAGCGGCAGGTCCGGCAGGGGTGGCGGGGCGGCGCCTTCCGGCTGCGGGGGAAGGTGCAGGCTCAGGCCGCGCAGCCAGGCCAATGTGGCGAGCGGCCCCAGCGCCGCCCCGGAGGCCCCGGCCACCATCACGCCACGTCCCCCGAGCGCTGCCATGACCCGTGCCGCAGCGCCCGCGAAAGGCGCATCCGGCGCGCCCAGCAGGGGCAGTATGCGGGGCCGGTCGGGCACGGCCCTCAGCCGCGCGACAGCCAGGGCCAAGGCTTCGGCCGTCATGGCCTCAACCGCTGCGGGAAGCGGGGCGAGTGCCGGGGGCAAGGGTGCGGAAGGATGCAGGAGCTGCCGCGCCACGACCGGTGCGAGGAGCAGCGGCGAATCCCAGGCGGGCGGCACCGCCAGCAGCCCGCAGCGCTGGAGCTTGTGGCCCGGATCGGCCAGCACCGCGACTTCCTCCGGTCGGCCCCAGAGGCGCTGGGCGAGGGCAAGGTTCGGCGACTCTGACTGCACATCCAGGCATGCGGCGAAGACCGGTCCGGCGGCCCCGTCCGTCGCACCCAGCAGCGCGAGGGCCAGCACGAAGCGCGCGGCGGGCTCCAGATCCAGCCGCCGCACCACCCAGCCGAAGCCGCCCCGAGGCGGGGGTGGCATTCCCGGCCCATCCGGGGGCGGCGCGGCGATGGCGGCGCTCAGCCAGGCCCCGGTCGGGTCGGTGGCGAAGAAGCGCTCCTGCTCCTCCACGAAGCGCGCGAGGTCGAGCGCCCCGGAAAGCCGGTCGGAGGGTGGCGGAAGCGCGCCTCCGCTGCCGCCGCGCTGGTGCCACAGCCAGGCGATCTGCCGGCGCAGCCGCAGCGTCGCCTGGCGCAGCCAGTAAGCCGCGAGCGGGTCCTCCGTGCCGAGGCGCGGCTCGAAGCCGACCGGCGGGGGGAGGGGTGCGGCGTCCATCGCTCAGACCACCGTCACGGTCGGGATCGCGCGGGCCTGTTGCCCGTTCACCCGCACCACGACGCGCCACTCGCCGGCCGCCACGCCCGTCAGCCCGTTGACGGTCAGCGTCTTCTGGCCCGCACCGGGGATGATGCTGCGAGCCGGAGCCACCGTGGGCGGCGCCAGGCCCGCCTCGAAGATCAGGGGCGGCATGCCATCGCGTTGCAGCGCCAGGAGGATGTCGTCCTCCCATCGCCCGAGCAACGTGCCCTGCACCGTCAGCGTGCCGGCGCCGTCCAGCGCGGCGGAGGCGACCACGGGGCGCAGCCGGGCCAGCAGGAGGTTGCTCCTGCGGAAGCGCCCGTTCGGCAGGGCCTGGAGCAGCGTCAGCGCGTGTTCCCCGGCCGAGATCGTGCCACCGCCCGCGATCGGCCCTTGCGTCATGCCGGGGATGAGCTGCCCCTCCGCCACAAGCGTGATCCGGTCCGGCCGCTGGGCCGTGATGCGGATCGGCACCTCGCCCAGCCGCGCCTCGAGCCCGGAGAGGTGGAGATCGTCGCCCTCCAGCACGAGCACCTCGCCCGGGTCGAAGACCGGCGGGCGCAGGCGCGAGAGGCTCGGGCCGAGGGAGGCGAGTACCGCGATCCCGATCCCCGCGCGCCCGATCACCACTGGCGGCGCCGTGGTGACATCCACGCCCACGACCCCGGAGAAGGGCTCGGGCTGATTCGGCGCGATCATCACCGGCCGCACCTGGAAGGCCATGGAGAGGCGGTAGGTCTCGTCCTTGCCGCTCATGACCTTCGAGAGCAGGTCGGGCGAAGCCTCCTCGAAAGTCAGGGTCAGCGCCTCCGGATTGTCCTGCAGCGCGAGGCGAACATCGGCGGCGACGGCGGCGTCGAGGCCAAGGAAATTCAACTCGTGCAGGGCGGCGGCCCCGCGGCCGAGCAACTCCTGCGCCGCCGTGCTCTCGCTTGCCTCCCCCGCGTCCAGGGCGGTGAGGAGGTAGCGCAGGGTCAGCCAGATGGGCGCCGGCCGGCCGGGCTGCAGCGACACGTTCCGCAGATGGCCCTCGATGCCGCATTCGTAGAGGAAGAGGTTCAGCTTGTCGGTCGTGTCCGACGCCGCCTCCGGCTTGCCGATCGTCACGTTGAAGCCGCGCCGCAGCAGGTGCTCGCGCAGCAGCCTCGTTACCGCGCCGATGGCTCGTCCGGAGTCGGAGAGGGCCATGCGACGCCTCCCCTCACCGCAGGTAGAAGCGCGCTAGCCGCGGGGGCGGCGGGGCCGGGGGCGCTGCCGGGCGCCGTGCCTCGCGATGTGGCGCGGGCGCAGCGGGCGGGTCGAGGCGGACCTGAACCGTGCCTATGGAGATGCTCACCACCTCCTCTGCCCCTTCGGCCAGGGCCGGGCGGGGCGCCGGCCGTGGCTCGGCCGGTGCCGGTGCGGTCTCGCGGGCGGTGCGTGAAGTGGCCGGGGAGGGAGATGGTCCGGCATCCACGCGCATGGGCGGCTCGGCAGGCGGCGTCGCGGCCAGCCAGCGATGCAGTTCCCGTATGGTGTCCTGCACCGCTGCCGACGGGGCTGGCGGTGCGGCGGGTGGCGGGTCAGGCGGGGGCGGATCCTCCGCGTGCGGCGTCGAGCCTTGCGGAGCCTTGATCCGGGGCGGGGCCGC
>DATCMG010000679.1:0-13217 GCA_036563555.1 Roseomonas sp.
CGCCTTCTTCGCCGGCGTGGTGCTGGGGGAAAGCGACCTGGGCCACCAGGCCGCAGCCGAGACGCTGCCGCTGCAGCGGATCTTCGCGGCAATCTTCTTCGTCTCGGTTGGCATGCTGCTGAATCCGCTGACGGTGCTGGATTCGCCGATCACCGCCCTGCTTGCGCTGGCTGTCGTGCTGTTGGGCACGGGAGGCGCGACCTTCTTCCTGCTGGTCGCGCTGCGCGTCCCGCTTGCCACGGCCACGGCCGTAGCCGCCGCCCTTGCGCAGATCGGTGAATTCTCCTTCGTGCTGATGGAGCTGGCGATCGGGCAGGGCATCCTGCCGGCCGCGCTGCGCGGGCCGATCCTGCTGGGCAGCTTCGGGGCTATCCTCCTCATGCCCCTCACCTTCCGGGTGCTCACGGCCCTGGCTGCGCGGATGCATGGCCGGGCGCAGCCGGCGCCGGATGGCAAGGCGCGCTTCGCAGCCAGCCTGCCGCGTCTGGAGGACCATGCGATCGTCGTCGGCTATGGTCGTGTCGGTGTGCTCGTGTCCGCCGCGCTGCGCCGGCACAACCTGCCCTTCATCGTGGTGGAGGATGACCGCAAGCGCGCCGAGATGGTCCGGGCCCAGGGCGTGCCCGTGCTCTGGGGCAACGGCACCCAGCCCGAGATGCTGGAGGCCGCCCATGCCAACCGCGCCCGGTTGCTGATCGTGACCCTGCCCCTGGCCTGGGAGGCGCGGCGGGTGGTGGAGCTGGTGCGGGCCACCAATCCCCGGATCGCGGTGACGGTGCGCGCCCATCAGGATGCCGAGGTGGATTGGCTGCACGACCAGGATTCCACCGGCCTCGCGGTGATGGGTGAGCGGGAGGTCGCGCTGGGCATCGCCGATTTCGCCCTGCAATGCATGGGGGTGGCCGCCAGCACGGCTCAGGCCACGGTGAACGTGCTGCGCAAGCGCCGCGTGGCGGATGCGGCTGTGGATGGGCTCGGCGCTTGATCCTGTGCTTCGGAGCGCCGACCCGGTCGCGGCGGAATTGCCGAATGCTTCGCCAACCTGGAATGCCGGGTGGTGGATACCGCTATGGTGCGGAATTACAGCCTCTTCGTGCTGGAGGTGGTGAAGGCCCACGCGCCCAGATCGCCGAAATACCCGAAGACCATCCACTATCGCGGTGACGGCCAGTGCGGGGTGTCCGGGGATTCGCTGAACCTCCGCCGCCATTTCAGGCCCGGGGTACTCTGAGAAACGTGCCCGGCCCCCTTCAACCCGCCCGCGAATCCGGCCACCCTCCGCCGCGCACGGCTGAGGAACCTGCCATGAAGCTCTATTACGCCCCCGGTGCCTGCTCTATCGGCATCCACATCCTGCTCGAGGAGATCGGCAAGCCTTACGATCTGTCCCTCGTCGCCCTGAAGGAGGGGGGGCAGAACAAGCCCGAATATCTGGCGGTAAACCCCAAGGCGAAGGTGCCGGCGCTGGATCTCGGCGATGGCAGCCCCGCCCTGACCGAGTTCCCGGCGATCGCCACCTATCTCGCCGCCGCCAACCCCGAGGCCGGGCTGATGCCGAAGGATGCGCTCGGCCAAGCCCGTGCGCTGGAGGCGGTGGACTACATCACCGGCACCGTCCATCCGCACGCCTTTACCCGCCAGTTCCGCCCCAATGTCTTCTCCGTGCGCGAGGAGGACCACCCGAAGGTGGTCGAGCAGGCCCGCGCCAATGCCGAGAAGTTCTTCGGCGTGGTCGAGAAGGGCTGGGCCGGCGACACCTGGATGCTGCCGCAGGGCTTCTCGATCGCGGATGCCGCGCTGTTCTTCGTCGAGTACTGGCAGGCCAAGCGCGTTGGCCAGCCGCTGCCGCCGAAGCTGGACCGGCACCTGAAGGCGATGCTGGAGCGCCCCGCCGTGAAGCGCGCCCTGGAACAGGAAGGCCTGCCTGCCTGAGAGTAGACGGCGCTCCTTGCATGCAAGGAGCGCCAGTTCTGCCGGCGCATCAGCAAACACCCAGAAATAGAAGGGGGTTTGGGGGATACCTCCCCCCGGCCTTTTATCCCGCTCATGACCGACCCCACCCCCACCCCCTTTTGGTTCCTCCGCCACGGCGAGACGGATTGGAACGCCCGCATGCTTTCGCAGGGGCAGGTGGACATCCCGCTCAACAGCGTCGGTCTCGCCCAGGCCGGCCGAGCCGCCGAGGCCCTGGTGGGGAAGGGCATCCGCTCCATCCATGCGAGCACGCTGACCCGCGCGCGCGTTACCGCCGAGATCGTGGCGGCCCGCCTGAACCTGCCCGTCACCCTCGACCCCGAGCTGATGGAATGCGCCTTCGGCGTGCAGGAGGGCCAGGAGATGTCCGGCTGGTTCGATGACTGGATTGCCGGAAAGACAACACCGCAGGGCGCCGAGCCCTTCTCCAACTTGCGGGAGCGTGCCGTGCGGGCGATCAACCGCGCCATCGCCAATCCCGGCCCCGTGCTGGTGGTGGCGCATGGCGCCCTCTGGCGCGCCTTCCGTCAGGCGGCGGGGCTGGAGGCGAATATCCGGACCCCGAATGCCTTGCCGCTCTGGGTGGAGCCGCCCTCGGCCGCGCGGGGCTGGCACTTTACCCCGGCGGAGCTGGGCGCCTAGTCAGCGCTGGGTGCGGGGGCAGAAGAAGCTGCTGCGCCCGGCCTGGACGATCCGCGCCACGCCGGGGCAGGCGGGCAGCCCCGGGCATCGCGGGCAGGGATGGCCGAGCCGGTCATACACCTCGAACCGGTCCTGGAACCGCCCCAGCTCCCCGTCGCTGCGGACATAGTCCCGAAGCGACGATCCGCCGGCCTCGATTGCCTCCGTCAGCACCGACCTGATCGCCGGCACCAGCCGCGCCGCCCGCGCGCCGAGCACCGTGCCCGCCAGCCGGCGCGGGGAGATGCCGGCGCGGAACAGCGCCTCGGCCACGTAGATGTTGCCCAGCCCCGCCACGACGCCCTGATCCAGCAGCGCCGCCTTGATCGGCGTGTTCTTCCCCGCCAACGACTTCGACAGAACTGCGGGGGTGAAGCCGTCCTCCAGCGGCTCCGGCCCGAGGGCGGCGAGGAGCCGATGGGAATCCTCCTCCGCTGTCGGCACCAGATCCACGCAGCCGAAGCGCCGCGGGTCCTGGAAGCCGACGCGCCAGCCATCGCCGGTTTCGATCAGCAGATGCTCATGGGCCAGCCCGTCGCCTGCCCCGCGCGCATCGGAAAAGGCGCCCTGGGGGGCGATGCGCGGCTGCGGCACCTCGCCAGGCGGCCGTGCCACCATCCGGCCAGACATGCCGAGATGGATCAGCACGGATTCGCCGCCGGAGAGCCGCATCAGCATGTATTTCCCACGCCGCCGGAACCCCTCCACGCGGCGCCCGGCCAAGCGCTCGGCCAGCATCTCGGGGAAGGGCCAGCGCAGTCCGGCGCGGCGGGTTTCGGCGTGGGCGATGGTCCGGCCGGTGAGCACGGCGGAGAGACCGCGCATAACTGTTTCGACTTCGGGTAGTTCTGGCATGTGAACGACATGAATCCTGGGTCAGTCTGTGCCGATGGCCCAGACAGGGGATACCAGACAGGGCATGGTAGAACATGGGAAGTGGCTGACGGCCGAGCAGACCCACAACGATTCCTTGGGCGCTTGGACCTGAAGCTGGTTTCTGATGATGCCGGCACCACGACCACCCACCAAGCACTCGGCGACTGAAGAGGGCGGGAGGCGCCCGTGACGCCGCACGCCCCGGGGCCTATCTTCCCGCCCATGTCCCAGAACGACACGATCGATTTCGGCTTCACTCCCGTCCCCCGCGCCGAGAAGGCCGGGATGGTGCGGCAGGTCTTCGACAGCGTGGCGCCGAAATACGACGTGATGAACGACCTGATGTCGCTCGGCCTGCACCGGGTCTGGAAGCGCATCTTCGTCAACGCGATCGGGGCTGGCCCGCGTGATACGCTGCTCGACCTCGCCGCCGGCACCGGCGACATCGCCTTTTTGGCAAGGGAGCGCGGCGCCGGCCGCGTGATCCTGGCCGATATCAACCACGCCATGCTGAATGTGGGGCAGGGCAGGGCGCTCGGGCGGGGCCTCGCCTCCGGCCTCGATTTCGTTTGCTGCGACGCGGAGAGGCTGCCCTTTCCGGACCGCTCCGTGGAGCGCGTCTCCATGGCCTTCGGCCTGCGCAACTGCACGGACAAGGATGCAGTGCTGCGCGAGGCCCGGCGCGTGCTGCGCCCCGGCGGCCGCCTGCTGGTGCTCGAATTCTCGCGGCTTCAGGTCGCGGCGCTCGACCCGCTCTACGAGGCCTGGAGCTTCAAGGCCCTGCCCGCCATCGGCGCCCGCGTGGCGCAGGATTCCGAATCCTACCGCTACCTCGCCGAGAGCATCCGCATGATGCCGGACCAGGAGAATCTTGCCGGTATGTTCCGCGCCGCGGGGCTTGAGAACGTCACCCACCGAAACCTGTCGGGCGGCATCGTCGCGATCCATTCGGGCTGGCGCCTGTGAGCCTCTCCGGCAAGCGCGTCCTCCTCATCGTCTCCGGCTCCGTCGCCGCCTACAAGGCGCTGGAACTGGCACGTCTTCTTGGCAAGGCAGGCGCCGCCGTCACTGGTCTGCTGACGGCCGGCGGGGCACGCTTCGTGACGCCGCATGCCCTCCAGGCCATTACCGGCCGCCCGCTGGCGGAGGATCTCTGGTCCCTCGCGGAGGAATCCGCCCGCGGCCATATTCGCTTGGTGCGTGAGACCGACCTTGTCGTCGTCGCCCCGGCCTCGGCCGACCGTCTCGCCCGCATGGCGGCGGGGCTGGCGGACGATCTCGCCGGCGCCGCCCTCCTGGCCTGGGATGGCCCTGTGCTCGTCGCGCCCGCCATGAACCCGAGCATGTGGTCCCATCCCGCCACGGGGGCCAATGTCGCAACCCTGATGGCGCGCGGCGTGAATTTCATCGGCCCCGATGACGGCCTCATGGCCGAAGCCGAGAGCGGAACCGGCCGCCTCTCCGAGCCACCCGCCATCCTCACGGCGATCGCTGCCATCCTCTCCGATCCCGAGCACGGCGCCCCCGACGCTGCGCTGGAGGACGCGCTGGACGCCGCCATCGCGGCGCAGGAAGGCCACCCTTCCCCCATGAACCGCAGCACCAGCCTCTCCAGCTTCACTGATGGCAGCCCGCATGCCATCGACCACCATGCCGGTCCGGAGGAGGCGTCCCCCTCAAGTTTCTCCGCCTCCCACGCTCCCATGCCCGGCCCGGCGCCGCATGCCGTGCGGGGGACGGAGCCTGGCGCCCTTCCGCTCACCGGCCGCCACGTCCTCGTCACCTCCGGCCCGACGCATGAGCCGCTGGACCCCGTGCGCTACCTGGCCAACCGCTCATCCGGAAAGCAGGGCCACGCCATTGCCCAGGCCCTCGCGGCGCTTGGGGCGCGCGTTACCCTCGTCTCCGGTCCCGTTGCCCTGCCGGACCCGCCGGGCGTCCAGGTCGCCCATGTGGAAACGGCGCGCGAGATGTTCGCCGCCTGCGAGGCCGCGCTACCCGCCGACGCCGCCATTTTCGCCGCCGCCGTGGCCGACTGGCGCCCCGCCGAAGCCTCTGCCCAGAAGATGAAGAAGCCCGCCGACCAGACCGCCCCGCCCGTGGCGCTGGTGCCGAACCCCGACATCCTCGCCACCCTCTCCCGCCACCCGCGCCGCCCCCGCCTCGTCATCGGCTTCGCCGCCGAGACGGAGCGGGTGATCGAGCACGCCCGCGCCAAGCTCGCGCGCAAGGGCTGCGATTGGATCGTGGCGAACGATGTCTCGGGGGATGCCATGGGGGGCGCCGAGAACACCGTGCACCTCGTGACGGCAGGCAGCGTGGAGGACTGGCCCCGCCTGCCCAAGACCGAGGTTGCCGCCCGCCTGGCCGACCGCGTGGCCGA
The DNA here is from genome assembly GCA_036563555.1 of Roseomonas sp. Taxonomy (GTDB): domain Bacteria; phylum Pseudomonadota; class Alphaproteobacteria; order Acetobacterales; family Acetobacteraceae; genus Roseomonas. The sequence goes on from DATCMG010000679.1 coordinate 5,915, forward strand.
GGCCCTGGCATGACCGCCACCATCCAGGTGGTCCGCCTGCCGCACGCCGCCGACCTGCCTTTGCCGGCCTATGCGACCGAGGGTGCCGCCGCGATGGACCTGCTCGCCGCGGTGGAAGGGCCGCTCATCATCCCGCCGAACGGCCGCGCCCTGGTTCCCACCGGCCTCCGCGTCGCCCTGCCACCCGGCCATGAATGGCAGATCCGCCCCCGCTCCGGCCTCGCCCTCAAGCAAGGGATTGTCCTGCCCAACTCTCCCGGCACGATCGATGAGGACTACCGGGGCGAGGTCCAGGTGATCGTCCTGAATGCCGGCACCGAGTCCTTCACCGTCGAGCGCGGCATGCGGATCGCGCAGGCCGTCCTGGCGCCGGTGACACGGGGGAGGTTCGAGGAAGTGTCCGAACTTCCCGGCACAGTGCGGGGCGTGGGCGGCTTCGGCTCGACAGGGGTTGCCAAGCCCACCTGACCCTGCTTGCGCCAACATCACGAGATTGTTATTCCGTATCCGGAACACTTCTTGTGAACGGAGAGACCGTCCCTTGCTGTTTCGCGTCCTCGGCCTTCTCGGCCTCGTCTTTCTTTCCGCCTGTGCGACAATCACCACCAGCCCGAGCCAAAACCTGACCGTTCTGACGGAGCCGCCCGGTGCCAGCTGCGAGATTCAGCGCAACAACCATCACGTCGCCGTGGTGAATCCCACGCCGGGCACCGCCCGCATCGGCAAGTCCACACGCGACACGACCATTAGCTGCACGCGGGAGGGCCACATGCCAGCCCAGGCCACGCTCTCGCCGGAATTCCAGCCCGTGACACTCGGCAATGTCCTGATCGGCGGGGTGGTCGGCATCATCGTGGACGTCAGCACCGGCGCGGTGGCGAAGTATCCGGATTCCGTCCAGCTCACGCTTGTCCCGGCCAGCTTCACATCTCCGGAGGAACGGGCGGCCTATTTCACCAACCGCGCTGCCGAAATCCGTCGGGAAGCCGAGCAGCAGGTGGCCACGATCCGGCATGGATGCGAGGCATCGAGCTGCGGCACGCGCGTGGCGGAGGCAGAAGCAAGCCGGGACCGCTTCCTGACCCAGCTGGAGGAGCAGCGCCAGCGAAGTCTCTGATGCGTTGAGGCGGTCCGGCGCTTGCCGCCGGACCGCCCGTCGACAACATGCGCCCTATGGACGGACCCGCCCCCTTCGACCTCGACTTCTCCGAGGACGAGCTTCACCGCTACTCCCGCCACATCCTCCTCGGCGAGGTCGGCGCCATCGGCCAGGCTCGTCTGCGCCAGGCCCGTGTGCTGGTGGTCGGTGCCGGCGGGCTCGGCTCTCCGCTCGCGCTCTACCTTGCCGCGGCCGGCGTGGGCACGCTTGGCCTGATCGACCACGACACGCTGGAGCTCTCCAACCTCCAGCGTCAGGTCGCCCACAGCACCGACCGCATCGGCCAGCCGAAGGTCGAGAGCATGGCCGCGACCCTGCGCGCCCTGAATCCACTGACGGCCATCGAACCCCATGCGCGCCGCCTGGACGAGGCCACCGCCCGCGACCTCATTCCCCGCTACGACATCATTTGCGACGGCACGGACAACTTCCCCACGCGCTTCCTGCTGGGCGATTGCTGCCACCGGCTCGGCCGCCCTCTCGTCTCCGCCGCCGTGCTGCGCTTCGAGGGGCAGCTCTCCACCTTCAAGTCGCATCTCGGCGCGCCACATCCCTGCCACCGCTGCCTGCACCCCGAACCCCCGCCGCCCGGTCTTGTCCCTTCCTGTGGGGAGGCCGGCGTGCTCGGTGCCGTCACCGGGGTCATGGGCACCCTTCAGGCCACAGAGGTGCTGAAGGAAATCCTCGGCATCGGGGAATCCCTTTCCGGCCGCCTGTTGCTATGGGACGCGCTGGACACCCGATTCCGCACCATCCGCCTCCGGCGCGATCCTGCCTGTCCGCTCTGCGGAACCGGCGTGGAGGGATGACCCCTCTCGGCATCCTCCTGCGTGGTGAGGGCCACGAGCCCGCGCATTACGCCCTGGTCCTCGCCACCGCCGCCGCCGCCATCGGCCGCCCCGCCACCCTCTTCGCCACCAATGCCGGCCTTGCCCTCTTCCACCGGAGCACTCCCCTGCTGTCCGACCCTCGTGAGGCTCATCTGGAGGCGCGTGGCGTCGCCGGCATCGCAACGCTTTGGGAGGCCGCGACGGAGCTCGGCGTCCGCCTCATCGCCTGCGAGGCCGGGATGCGCGCCGAAGGCATCGAAGCCTCCGATCTCGCTGGGGGAGTGGAAGTGGCCGGCGTCGTCACTTTCCTGGAGGCCGCCGGCGGCGGCCAGGTCCTGTCGCTTTGAGCGCCTGGTGGCTTGACCGGAAGGGCCGGGTTTGCGCGTGATCGGACCCTGATGAGACGCCTGCTTTCCATCCTTCCGCTGTTGCTCGCCCCACCCGCCCAGGCCTGGGCGCAAGGCGCCGGCAGCTTGCCCCCGCCGGTTCCGCGCACCGCCGCGCCCGCCGCCCGGCCAGCCCCGGCCGCCCCCGAGGCGCGCCGGAGTGAGGCGCCGCCGCCATCGCGGGCACAGCCCCGGGGCACCGGAACCGCCACGCCTGGCCGCGCGGCGACACCGCCCGCCGCTGCCCAACCCCGGGAGCGCCAGCCCGGCCCCGCGCAGGCGCGCCCCGGTCAGTCCCAGCCCCGCACGGTCGCCCCGCAGCAGGCTCAGCCCAACCGTCGCCGTGCCGCAGCCGGAGCCGCGGCCGGTGCGGCCGCAGGGGCTGCGGCAGGCGCCGCCGCGACCCAGGCCCCGCAACCCGCCCCGGCGCCGCCGGAACCCCAGCAAACCGTCGGCTCCGTCACCAACCTCCCCCTGCCGCGCTACGCCGCCCTGCGGGCCGATGAGGTGAACTTGCGCGCCGGCCCCGGCACCCGTTACCCGATCGATTGGACCTACCAGCGCCGCGACCTGCCGGTGGAAATCATCCGTGAATTCGAGCTGTGGCGCCGAATCCGCGACATGGAGGGAACGGAGGGCTGGGTGCACCAGTCCAACCTCACGGGGCGCCGCACCTTCGTTGTGACCGGGGAGGAACGTGTCCTGCGTCGTCGTCCCGAGGAATCGGCCAATGTGGTCGCCCGCCTGAAGCCGGGCGTGCTCGGGCGCATCCGCCTCTGCGAAACGGGGCAATCCTGGTGCGAAGTTCAGGTCGGGGAGCATCGCGGCTGGCTGCGGCGGGCGGACTTCTTCGGCGCCATGCCGGGCGAGGAAGTGAAATAGAAAAGCCGGGGCAGGTATCTTTCCCGGACACCCTTCTATTCCGGGGATGTTTGCTGGCACCGCTATTCATCTGGCGCACCAGCAAGCCCGGAGAAAAAGACTGGGGTCCGGGGGAATTCTTCCCACCGGCCTTTTTTCTCCATCCCTTGCCCAAGGCGCGTGCCCGGCTTTATCTCCGCCGGAAGGCCCATTTCAGTGCCGCAACCACGAGGAAACGCCATGACGCCATCGCACCGGATCAGCCGCAGGCTCGCCCTGGCCCTGCCTGCGGGGCTGGCCCTGGCGGCCGGGCCCACCCGCGCCCAGGCCGCGCCGCTGCGCCTCGTCGTCGGCTTTCCCGCCGGCACCACCCCGGACACCCTCGCCCGGCTTTATGGCGCCTCGATCGCCGGCCCGCTGGGGCAGGCGGTGGTGGTGGACAACCGCGTGGGTGGCGGCGGCATCCTGGCGGCGGAGCTGGTGTCCCGCGCGGCGCCGGATGGCAACACGCTCTTCGTCGGCGGCAACGGCCCCATTTCGATCAATAAGCACCTGACGGACAAGCTGCCCTTCGACCCCGACAAGGACTTCCGCCCCGTCGGCTTCCTCGGCGTCTCGATGCAGGTGCTCGTCGTGCGGCCCGACCTGGCCAAGGACCTGGCCGGCTTCCTCGCCCATGCGAAGTCGCAGGAGGTGAATTACGGCAGCGTCGGCGCCGGATCGGCCAGCCATCTCTTCATGGCGGGGTTCTCGGCCCAGGCCGGCCTCAAGGCCCAGCACGTCCCCTATCGGGGGGCGCCCCAGGCGCTGATCGAGATCGCCGCCGGCCGGCTGGATGCCATGGTGGCCGCCATCGGCTCCGCGCTGCCACTAATCAAGGAAGGAAAGGTGGTGCCGCTGGCCGTGACGGGCCCGGAGCGTGACCCTCTGCTCCCGGAGGTGCCGAGCTTCGAGCAGGCCGGTGTGCCCGGCTTCGTCCTACCGGTCTGGAACGCCCTTTTCGCCCCGCGCGCCACACCCGATGCGGCGGTGGAGCGCATTGCCACCGCCCTGGCCGCCGCCCAGCGGGACGAGACCGTGCGGCGCGGGGTCGCCGCTGCCGGCTTCTCCGTCGAGGCGCGCGACCCCGCGGCGATGATGCGCTTCATCGCGGCCGAGAGCGCCCGCTGGGGCGAGATCGCCAGGGCCACCGGGGTGCGGCTGACCGACTGATCCAGATTCGCCCGGCCCTGAGTGGCCGGGCGCATGCCCCGCGCCATCCGATCCATTCCGGCAGGTTCCGCTTGCGGCGGGCGTGTCCGGAGGGCGGCAGATCACTGTCCGAAAGGCGGATTCACGAGCCTGGCTCATTCCAGCGACCGGCAATCCGCTCTACCATGGACGCCGTAATCCCGATGTCGTCGAGGCCGCCTTCGCATGCCTGACCTGCTGCACGTCCAGGAGCGCGACCGCCTCCTTGGCTCTCTTCGCCGGATGCTGCGCCAGGTGAGTGTGGACGGTCAGCCGCTGGCGGGCCTGGCGCACAACGCAAACTCCAACGCTCCGCTGCTGACCCTGGATAACGCCATCGCCGCCGAGCTGATGGCGATCCCCGCCCTGCGTGCCGCCGATCCCGCCCTGTCCGATTCGGTCTTCTCCTTCCTGACTGCGATGGCGGAGGAGGCAGGCCCGCCGCCGCGTGGCGTCCTTCCGCCCATGGCGCCCCGCGCCGAGATCCTGCGCGCCGATCCCCGCGATCTCCGCGTGCTCACCCCCTGGCACGAGTTCACCGGCGACCTGACCCATGGGGTGTTGCGCCAGCGCCTGCGCGGCGAGGGCCGGGAGCGCGACGTGCTGCACACCGGCAACATGGTGCGGCTGCGCCTCCATGGAGGCATGCCGGGCCTGCTCGGCCGCCTGTCCCTGCGTGCCCGCACGCTGGATGTCGAGGCGGCGATCACCAGCCAGGGCGTGCAGCCCGAGGGCGCGAGCGTGCTGATCTGGCACGAGAGCGCCCTGCATCTCAGTCCCTTGCCCGGGATCCAGATCCTGGCCGGCACGGTCCGGTATGAATACCGCGTTTCCGCCGCCGACCCCGTGCTGCGCCTGACCGTCACGCTGCGCGCCGGCCCCAAGGCCGGGCTGTCCGGCGTGCGGCTGACCACAGCTGTGGATGCGCTGTCCGAGGGCTCCGTCGCACCGTCGCATCTTTCGGTCGGGCGCGTCGGCGGCCAGTCCCGCCGCCCCGCCAACCCTTTCCCGGACGAGGAACTGCTCTCCCAGGGCGCGACCGACTCCCTCCACCTCTGGCAGGCGGGGCCGGAGGAGGAGGCGCTGGCGCTTCATATCCGCCCCCGTGCTGCGGAGGCGGTGTTCAGCGTCCGCCTCCAGGCCCGGGCCGGGGTGCCCCACTGGCTGGTGCTGCGCCACACTATCCCCGACCTGCCGCGCAGCGGCACCGCGACCCTGCGCGAGGACCGCCTGCTCGCCCGCGGCGTCGCCCCCGGCACGCCGGAGGCCGCGCTGCGCCTGCTGCGAACCCCCGAAGCCCTGTCCGGCCGCGACCCTGGCCAGGCCGGTGTCGGCGCCCCGGTGGCCGCCATGGCTTCGGTGCTGCTGAACGCCCCTGCACTCGTTCCGCCTGTTCCCCGCGACCGCCTCGCGCGGCTGCGGGATGCGCTGGACCGTCAGCTCGCCGCCCTGCCGGATGAGGAGGAGGCCGCCCTGCCGGTTTCCGAACTTGCCCCGCTGGCCCTTGGGCTCGATGCCGTGTGGCGTGCCGGCGGCCTGCCGCGTGACCGCCGCCGCCTGCGCCAGATCCTCGGCCAGCTCATCGCCGCCGCCTCGCCGGAGGGGGTGGTCGGCGCGGGCCTCGCCGAGCATGGCGCCGTGATCCTCGCCTTCGCCCGCGCCGCCACCCTGATCCCCGAGCCCTGGCTGCTGGATGCGCTGCGCCGCGCCGTGCTGGCCCTCACCCCGGACGGCCCCGGCCTGGGCGGCGTTCCTCCCAGGCAGACGCCCTCCACACGCGCCCTCGCTGCCGTGCTCCGCGGTGTTCGTGCGGTGGAATTCCTCGCCCGCACCGGCCGGCTCGACCTCGATTCGGAGATGCTCGCCCGCGCCGCGGCCGTCCGGGATGCCTGCCTCCAGACCCTCTCCTCCAGGCTGCGCGCCCTGGATGACCGGCTGGAGGCGCTGCCCGGCGACGCCGGTGAACCCGATGCGCCGAGCACCGCCGCCCTCCTCCTCGCGGTCCTCTCGCCCGATGAGGTGGCGCTCTCCACGGGCGGGGTCACGGCTTGAGGCATTGCCGCGGGGCGCTGCCGGGGGCGATCCTCGGCCTGCTCGCCATATCCGGCTGCGCGGCGCCCCCGCCGGTGCGGGAGGCGCCGATCGCCTATCCGCCCTCGGTCCGCGCGCGCATGCTGCGGATCGCCGAGGCGGAATGGGTGGAATGGGGCCGTCTCGCTTCCGGCCCCGACTTGCCTCGCCTTCCGCCTGGGGCAGAGGGCGCGACCGACGCTTTCCCCCGCGTCCTGGCCTATTGGCGCGCTGTGCCGGATGCGGAGGCGGCGACGGCCGTCGCGCGCAACCGCACCCGCTGGTCCGCCCAACTGGCCGGAACCCCCGCCTCGGGCGTCTGGTCCGAACCCGCCTGGTCCGCTGCCTTCGTCTCCTATGTCATGCGCGCCGCCGGGGTGGATGAGCGGGAATTCCACGCATCCGCCGCCCATGCCTTCTACCTCGACGCGATCCTGCGCGACGCGGCGGAGTTCCCGGACCGGGCGCCCTTCGTGCCGCATGACCCCGCCGCCCGCCCCCCCGCGCCGGGCGATCTGATCTGCGCCGACCGCTCGCGCCGCCCGCTCGCCTCCTGGCGAAACCGGCTGCCGGAAGCCGGGGAGTTCCGCCCCATGCATTGCGACATCGTGATCCGGAGTTCTTCCGGGGCGGCGGAAGCAGTGGGCGGCAATGTGGCCGATGCCGTGACGCTGACCCTCTATCCCACCGATGCGGCCGGCTATTTGCTGCCGCGTGCTCCCGGGGAGCCCGTGGTTTTTGCGGTGATCGAAAATCGCCTGGGCCGC
>DATCMG010000681.1:0-4250 GCA_036563555.1 Roseomonas sp.
GGAAGCCCTCCGACGGGAAGAAGTGGCCGCTGGCCACGTCCAGCTCCCAGATGATGATCCGGGCGGCGGCGGTGGCGAGCCGTACCCGTGCCTCGGCGGCACGCTGGGCGGCCCGCGCGGCCCTGGTGGCGGTGATGTCCAGGAAAGTCAGGACCGCGCCGGCGATGAAGTTGTCCACACTGCGATAGGGCAGCACGCGCACGAGATAGCGCCGGCCCTCCGCCCCTCCGATTTCACGCTCGATGGTGGAGAGCGTACGCAGGACGCGGCGCACATCCTCATCCATCTCCGGATAGGGCACGCGCGAGGCGATATGCGCGACCGGGCGGCCCAGGTCGCTCTCGATCAGGTGCAGCACCTCGGACATGCTCGGGGTGAAGTTCTTCACCCGGAGATCGTTATCCAGGAACAGGACCGCGATCTGGGTGGATTCGAACAGGTTCTTGAGGTCGCTGTTGGCGCGCGCCAGCTCGCCGATCCGGTGGGCCAGCTCGCCATTGACGGTATGCAGCTCCTCATTGATCGATTGCAGTTCCTCCTTGGAGGTCTCCAGCTCTTCGTTGGCGGATTGCAGCTCCTCGTTGATCGACTGGTATTCCTCGTTGGAGGATTTCAGTTCCTCATTGGTGCTCTCCAGCTCCTCGATGGTCGCCTGCAGCCGGTCCTTGGTGAGGCGCAACTCCCCTTCCAGCCGCAGGACATGCTCGTCCCGCAGCACGGAGGACTCGACGGGGCTTTCATCGGCATCCTGCCCCTGATCGGCGCTGTAATCATGGAAGAGCACCACGAAATGGGCTTCACCCTGCTGGCCATCCGACAGCGGCTCCACCGTCAGCCCGACACGCCGCGCCTCACCCTCGATGCCCATGCGCAGGGGCGCAACGCGCGCCGTCCTACGCTCCGCCGCCGCCCGGTGCAGCGCCGCCCGGAGGTCGAGGCGGAGATCCCGATGCACCAGGTTGAGCAGGTTGAGATTCGCCGCCCCTGATGATGGATCAAGGAAGGGCCCGGTCCGTCCGGAGAAGTTCAGGACATCGTAATCCTGGTCCGTGACGACATAGGCGGGGGCATAGCGCTCCACCACGCGCTCCGCGCGCTTGGCGAGCTGTCCGCCGGGCGAATGACGGAGGGACGAGGCCACCTCCCCCGTCCCGCGCCGTGGCTCGGAGCGGGCCGTGAGGGGGAACTCGGGCAGGATCCGCGCCGCCGTCTCCTGCCGCCGGAAGATCCGGTAGCGGCGATCCACCGCCTGGAAGAGCCGGGCATGGCGCGTGACGTTCTCCGAGGGACCGAGGAAGAGGTAGCCGCCAGCCCGCAGGGAGAAGTGGAACAGGGGAATGACCCGTTCCTGGAGATCCGCGTTCAGGTAGATCAGGAGATTGCGGCAGGAGATCAGGTCGACGCGGGAGAAGGGGGCATCCTTGATCACGTTATGCGCGGAGAAGATGCACATCTCCCGCAGATCCTTGTGGATGCTGTAGGTGCCGCCCTCCTTGCTGAACCAGCGCGCCAGTCGCTCGGGCAAGACGTCCTTCTCGATCGATGCGAGATAGCGGCCGGTGCGGGCCACCGCCAGCGCGCGAGCATCGATGTCGGTGGCGAAGATCTGCACGTGCGGCGGCGAATCCATCACCGCCGTCGCCTCCCGGATCAGCATCGCGAGGGAATAGGCCTCCTCGCCCGTGGAGCATCCGAGCACCCAGACCCGCAGCGTCTCGCCCGCCTGCCTCTCCCGCAGCAGGGCGGGGATGATTTCGCGCTCCAGCAGTTCGAACTCCGCCGGGTCGCGGAAGAACTGGGTCACGCCGATCAGCAGGTCCTGGAACAGGTCCTGCACCTCGGCCGGATCAGCACGCAGCCGTTCCATATAGGCGTCCAGATCGTCGATCCGCACGACATGCATGCGGCGCTGGATTCGGCGGAGAAAGGTGTTGGGCTTGTAGCCGTGGAAGTCGTGCCCGGTCCGGTTACGCAGGATCGTGGCGATGGCGGAAAGCCGGCTCTCGCCGTCAGGCAGGGCCGTCGGGGTCTCGGGGGGGTTCTCTATCTCGCGCAGATGCGCGATCAGGGCAGCGAGCCGGGGCGGAATCTTCTCCAGCGGCAGGCGGAGATCCGCCAGTTCGGCCGCACCGCCGACCTGGCTCGGGTCGGAGTGGACCGGCTCCCCTTCAGCCAGGGAGAGCCCGCCGCATTCCTTCAACCGGGCCACGCCGAGACTTCCCGCATCCGACAGGGCCGCCAGGATGACGCCCATCGCCGCCTCGCGCTGCTGCTCGGCGAGCGAGATCAGGAGGGTGTCCACCGTCCCGCGATGGCCCGGATTCTGCTCCGGCGGCGAGAGGTGCAGCCGGTCGTCCTGGAGGGTGACGATCATGCCGATGGGCGCGACATGGATCTGGTCCGGCTCCAGCCTCTCGCCATCCCCGGCGATGCGGGCGGGCAAGCTGCCCAGGCTGTTCAGGGTCTTCAGCAGGGCATCGGTGTCGAGCGGGTTTTCCGATTCGGATACGATGACGAAGGCCGCCCCGCTGTCCCGCGGCATGAGCGCGAAGAGCTGCTCCAGGGACCGGAAGGCGGCCGCGGAAGCGCCCAGCCCCACCACGGCCACGGGCTCGCGCCGGGCCGAGAGGCCGATCTCCGCTGAAGGCTGCTCACCCAAAACATCACGCTCCTCGACTCCGCCAGGGCGTATAACGCGCCCATGCGCCGTCGGGTGATCCCTAAATCAGCCGGCTATCTCACCTCGGGCAAAATCCGCCGGCCCGCGCGAAGCTCCATCGTGGCCGCCCGGCGCAGGGTGGCGGCATAGCCGACATACTCGGCGGCACGGGTTTCGTAGAGCTCCGCCACCGCCGTACGGCCCAGCTCCCGGGCCTCGCGTGCCATGCGCGCCACGAGCTCGACACGCTCCTCCATCATTCGCATGGCGATCCGGATCGCGTCGCCCACGCCCTCCTCCTGGGCGGAGATCACGGCCTCCGCGGTGAAGGCGTGGCCGATCTGGCAGCGGTAGCGCAGCGGTCCCTCGCCCTTCATCTCGGACAGAACACCCTGGCAGTGGGGGCAGGTCACCGCCGAGGGTTCGGCAATCTCCCGGAGTTGGTCCGTGCCCACGCGCCGACCGGCCGCGATCGCGACCTCCAGCTCCAGATCGGGCGGGGGCGGCACGGGTGGGCCGGCTTCCGTCGCGACCAGCCCGGCGATCAGTCCGGCCAGCTCGTCCGCCCGGCCGATATGGTCCACCTCCACCGCCTCCAACGCGGCCTGGGGCATGTCGGGGGCCTCGGCGTCCAGCGGGTGCTGCACCACGGCCAGCCCTCCGGCCGCCTTGATCGCATGGAGGCCGGAGGCGCCGTCATTCAGCAACCCCGTCAGGACCACGCCGATGGCGCGCGGTCCATAGGCCAGGGCGGCGGAACGGAACAGCGGATCGATGGCGGGCCGGGCCATGTTCTCGCGCGGGCCGGTGCCGAGCGCCAGGACACCATCGATCGCCAGCAGGTGCCGGTCAGGCGGCGCGACATAGACATTGCCGCGCTGGATGGGCTGGCCATCCACGGCCTGGGTCACGGGCAACGGGCCAATGGCGTTCAGCGCCTCGGAGAGATAGCCGGTGCTGGTGGTCGGCACATGGGTGGTGATGAGCAGGGTCGCCGGCAGCTCCGGCGGGAGGCCAGCGAGCAGCCGCCGGAGCACGGCCGTGCTGCCGAGCGAGCCACCCACCACCACGACATCCCGTTGCGCCATCATCACCCAACCGCGCCGGCATGGCGCCGATTCAGCAACCCCCCGCCTGGGTCAAGGTTGCGGCGGCGCATGCTCGGTGCCGTTCCTTGCCGAGCCCGCACCGGCACGCGCGGGCCGCAGCAGCTCTCGATTGGCTGTTGAAGCAGCTCCGGATCAATGACATCCCGGCCGCATGCCAATGACACGATCTGCTCACCGGCTTTCAGACTATGCGTTCCATCAGGACAGTGAATGGCCCAAGGATGGTCCCGGGAAGTCTGCCGCTCCCACTCTCCTGAGTACCCACAGGTTCACTCCGTCGCTCTACAACATGGCGGATCTCTACGATGCCATCGTGCAGCCAGGCCCCTGCGAAGCCTTCTACCGGGAGGAAGCGAGGCGCAGCGGCGGACCCGTTCTGGAGCTTGCCTGCGGCACGGGGCGGCTGACCCTGCCGCTCGCGCGGGACGGATATGAGGTGGTCGGTCTGGATGCCTCGCCGGACATGCTGGCCGCCGCGCGCC
>DATCMG010000696.1:0-8370 GCA_036563555.1 Roseomonas sp.
AGATGTAGTCATAGATCCGCTGGGCATGCGCCGCGTCGTCGCCATAGGCGCTGGCGACACGCGCGAAGAGGTCCTGATAGGACTCGCCGGGCAGCAGATAACGGTCGGTCAGCGTGTCCTTGCCGAACGCAGTCAGAAGGGCGTCGCGCGAGCGGTCGACCTTCACCTGGCCATGGCCCTCGAGCTGGATGGCGTCGAACATCGTACAGAAACCCCTGAATTCCCCCGGACCGGAGGATGCCTCTGGGTGGGTGGTCCGCACAAGATATCGCGCGGCACCGACTGAACGAACCCCAGATGTAGCGGGTTGCCGTTGCGTTCAGGACACGCCCCCGGCGACCCCGGCCCGTGGGGACCGACGACTCGCATGATTTCAGCGAGTCGCCGGTTGCCGTTCACCGTTTCATGGAACGGCAACTTTTATGTGAGGAACAACGGTCCCCACGATCCCCATAATCCACAGCTCCGGCGGCCGGCGCGGTCCGTGTGCCGTGCCGCCGAGCCGGTCCTTGCCGCCGCTTCAGCGCAGCGGCGGAGCGTATTGCAGACCACCCTTGGTCCAGAGTGCGTTGACGCCGCGCTGGATACCGAGCGGGGCCAGGTTGCGGTCCCACACCTCCGCGAAATTGCCGACCTGCCGGACAATCTGCGCCGCCCAGTCGTTGCTCATGCCCATCGCCTGACCCAGCTCGCCCGAGCGGCCCAGGAATCGCTGCACATCCGGATTCGGGCTGTTGGCGAAGCTGTCGATGTTGCGGCTGTCGATTCCCAGCTCCTCCGCGGTGACCATCGCGAAATGGGCCCAGCGCGCCATGTCAAAGAAGCGCCAGTCGCCCTTGCGGATGGCGACGCCCAGCGGCTCCTTCGAGATGATGTCGGGCAGCACGAGGAAGCGGTTGGCATTCGCCCCCTGGCTGGCGCGGTAGGTCGCCAGGGCCGAGGCGTCGGTGGAATAGCTGTCGCAGCGGCCGGCGAGGAAGGCCGCGCGCAGTTCCTCGATATTGTCCATCACCACAGGGGTGAAGCGCATGTTGTGGGTGCGGAAATAATCCGCGACGTTCAGCTCGTTCGTCGTGCCCGGCAGCAGGCAGATCGTGGCGCCGTCGAGCTGGCGGGCGGAAGTGACGCCCGAATCCGTCTTCACCAGGAAGCCCTGGCCGTCGAAGACGTTGATGCTGGCGAAGGCGAGGCCCAGCGCCCCTTCCCGCGACATGCTCCAGGTCGTCACCCGGGCCAGCACGTCGATCTCCCCGGATTGCAGCATGGTGAAGCGCTGCGCCGTGCTGGCCGGGACGAAGCGCACCTTGCGGGCATCGCCCAGCACGGCCACGGCGATGGCGCGGCAGGAATCCACGTCGATTCCGTGCCATTCGCCCCGGCTGTCCGGCACGCCGAAGCCCGCCGAATTGGGGGTGACGCCGCAGACCAGCGAACCGCGCGCCCGGATGGCCGCCACCGTGTCGGGCGCCGGCTGGGCCATGGCCGGCCATGCGAGAAGCGCCGCCATCCCGGCGGCCAGGATTGTCTTGAACATGGTCGTTTTCCCCCGAAGGATCCGCCCTGCCTTCAGGCGGCGGATGGCATTCTGGCCTGTCCCGCCGCCACTTCCCAGGGGGCCTCCGCTCAGGGCCGGCCTGGGATCATTCCCACTCGATCGTGCCGGGCGGCTTGCTCGTCACGTCATAGGTGACGCGGTTGATGCCGCGGACCTCGTTCACGATCCGATTCGCGACGCGGGAGAGGAAGGCGATGTCGAAGGGGTAGACATCGGCCGTCATGCCATCCGTGCTTGTCACGGCGCGCAGCGCGCAGGCCTGGTCATAGGTGCGGCCATCGCCCATCACGCCCACGGTGCGGACCGGCAGCAGCACGACGAAGGCCTGCCAGATCGCGTCGTAAAGGCCGGCGAGGCGGATCTCCTCCAGGAAGATCGCATCGGCCTTCTGCAGGGTCGCCACCTTCTCCCGGGTCACCTCGCCGGGGATGCGGATGGCAAGGCCCGGCCCCGGGAAGGGATGGCGGCCGACAATGGCCTCCGGCACGCCCAGCTCGCGGCCCAGCGCCCGGACTTCGTCCTTGAACAGCTCGCGCAGCGGCTCGACGAGTTGCATGCGCATGCCTTCCGGCAGGCCGCCGACATTGTGGTGGGACTTGATGGTGACCGACGGCCCGCCGGTCGCGGAGACGCTCTCGATCACATCCGGGTAGAGCGTTCCCTGGGCCAGGAAGTCGGCACCGCCGAGCTTCTCCTGCTCCTCCTCGAACACCTCGATGAACAGGCGCCCGATTGTCTTGCGCTTCAGCTCCGGGTCGGTGACGCCGGCGAGCGCGCCGAGGAAGAGGTCGCTCGCGTCGCGATGGATCAGCTTGATGTTGAAGCGGTCGCGGAAGGTGGAGACCACCTGCTCCGTCTCGCCGCCCCGCATCAGCCCGTGATCGACATAGATGCAGGTGAGCTGGTCGCCGATCGCCTCATGCAGCAGCACGGCCGCCACCGACGAATCGACCCCGCCTGAAAGCCCGCAGACCACCTTGCCGGAGCCGACCTTCGCACGGATGCGGGCGATCTCCTCGGCCCGGAAGGCGCCCATGGTCCAATCGCCCTTCGCGCCGCAGATGCGGCGGACGAAATTCTTCAGCAGCGCGTGGCCATGGGGGGTATGCACCACCTCGGGATGGAACTGCACGCCGTAGAAATGGCGCTCGTCATTGGCGATGGCGGCGAAAGGAGCGCCTTCCGAGGTCGCGACGGCCCGGAAGCCCGGCGGCAGCGCCGTCACGCGGTCGCCATGGCTCATCCAGACCTGCTCGCGCGCGCCCTTCTCCCAGACGCCGTGGAACAGGTCGCAATCCTCGGCCACCTGCACATGGGCGCGGCCGAATTCCCGGTGGTCGCTCCCCTCCACCTGGCCGCCGAGCTGGGCGCACATGGTCTGCTGGCCGTAGCAGATGCCGAGCACCGGCAGGTCCATGTCGAACACCGCCTGGGGCGCGCGGGGGCTGGTGCCCTCGGTCACGGAGGCCGGGCCGCCCGAGAGGATGATCCCCATCGGATCGAAGGCGCGGATGCGGGCCTCATCGGCGGTGAAGGGCCAGATCTCGCAATAGACCCCCTCCTCCCGCAGACGGCGGGCGATGAGCTGCGTCACCTGGCTGCCGAAATCGAGGATCAGCAGGCGCTGGTGGCGCTCGCTGCCGGGCATGTTGGCGAAGGGGGCGGGAGTCGTGTCGGCCATGGCGGCCATCAACACAGAACGGGCGACACTTCAACCCTCTCCACGCGCATCCCCCTCCCGCGTCGCGGCGGTTGCGTCCAGCAGCAGGGCGATTGGAGCCCAAAGCACGGCGGTTTGCTCAACCTGCCGGCCGCCCACGCAGATCACCTCCCGCCCCACGGGCCGGCCGCCCAGGCGGCGGTAGAACCAGCTTGAGCCGTTGGCCGAGAGCACCCAGAGCATGGCGGAGGCGCAGCCGATGGCCGAGAGATGCGCGGCCGAGGCCCGCATCAGCCGCCGCCCGATCCCCCGGTCCCGCCAATCCGGCATAAGATAAAGGGTCTCAATCTCGCCTTCCGCGATGCCGGAGCGGCGGGCGCGCGCGGCGGAGGCGAAGCCAACCGGCGCCCCGTCCGGCGCACAGGCGACGAAAATCGCCTCCCCGCCCCGCCGGGCCAACATGGCGCGCATGTAGCCCGTGGCGATCCGGCGCTCATCCAATCCGGCGAGATAGGCATCGGGCAGGATGCCGGGATAGCTGTCCTGCCACGCGATGCGGTGGATGGCACCGATGGCGGCGGCATCTTCCGGTCGGGCGCGCCGGACCTGGATCATCGCGCCTCCCCGGTCATCCCCAGGACTTCAGGACCGGCGGCGCAGCACGGCGGCGAAGAAGCCGTCCGTGCCATGGCTGTGCGGGGCCAGGGCCATATGCGGCCCCTCCCCCGGGGCTGGCCCAGCCATGCCGGCCTCGGCCCAGGCCTCCGGCAGGGGCACGGCCGCAAAATCGGCATGGTGATCGAGGAAGTCGCGCACCTGCTCCTCATCCTCCCCGGGTAGTACCGAGCAGGTAGCGTAGATCAGCTTCCCTCCCGGGCGCACCAGGGAGGCGGCCCGATCCAGAATAGCACGCTGTTTCGTGATGAGCTCCGCGTAGTCCGACTCTGTCGTGCGGAGCCGCGCATCGGGGTTCCGGCGCCAGGTGCCGGTGCCGGTGCAGGGGGCGTCCACCAGCACGCGGTCATAAGTCGCGGCGCGGCGCTTCACCCAGCGATCGCCAGCCTCCAGCAGATGCGTCTCGGCATTGTCCACGCCCGCGCGACGCAGGCGCTTGGCAGCCCCGGCCAGGCGGGGGACCGACACATCAAGCGCAGCGATGCGGCCGCGATTGCCCATCGTGGCCGCCATGGCGAGCGTCTTGCCCGCGGCGCCCGCGCAGTAGTCGGCGACCTTCATTCCCGGCCGCGCATCGGCGAGCAGGGCGATGAGCTGGCTGCCCTCGTCCTGGATTTCGATCAGACCATCCTGGAAGGCCTGGGTCGCGAGGACCGGGCGACGATCCGCCACGCGCAGCCCCCAGGGGGAGAAAGGCGTCGGGGTCGTCGGGATGCCCTCGGCCGCCAGGGCCTGGGCCGCGGCCTCGCGCGTGGTGCGCAGGAGGTTCACGCGCAAATCCAGCGGTGCCGCGCCCTCCAGCCCGGCCGCGGCATCCGGCAGCGTCTCGCCGAAGCGGGCACGCAGGCCCGGCAGCGCCCAGTCCGGGATGTTGAGACGGGTGGCCTCGTCCATCTTCGGATGCAGGAAGGGGCGCCCCTCGATCTTGGCGAGGAGGCGGCGCTCCTCTGTGCTCAAGGAACGCTCGGCATATTGCGTGCCGTTGAAGGCGGCTTCCACCCCGGCCAGGCTGCCGCCCTCCACCAGCATCAGATGGACCGCCATCAGCAGCCGCCCCGTCGGCGCGGCGCCGACATGATCGAGATGCCAGTCGAGTCGCGCCCTTTCCCGCACCACGCCCCAGGTACGGTCGGCAATGGCGCGGCGGTCTCCGCCGCCTATGAAGCGGCGGGCACGGAAGAAGTCATTCGCCACCGCGTCGGCGGGGCGGCGCGGGGAGGCCTCCAGCGCGTCCAGAAGGGCGATGGCGGCGGAGATGCGGGCGAGCGGTGTCATATCGTGTAAATGGGCACGCGCCGCGGGAATTGCGGCGCGCTGACGCCCCTACCCTTCCTGGCGATAATTGGGCGCTTCGCGCGTGATCGCCACGTCATGCACATGGCTCTCGCGCAGGCCGGCTCCGGTGATGCGGCGGAAGCGGCAGCCCATCTGCATCTCGGCGATGGTGCCGTTGCCCGTATAGCCCATGGCCGATTTCAGCCCACCGACGAGCTGGTGGATGACATTGCCCACCGGCCCCTTGTAGCCGATCCGGCCCTCGATCCCTTCCGGCACCAGCTTGAGCTGGTCCTGCACCTCGGACTGGAAGTAGCGATCCGCCGAGCCGCGCGCCATGGCGCCGAGGCTGCCCATGCCGCGATAGGATTTGTAGGAGCGTCCCTGGTAAAGGAACACCTCGCCCGGCGCCTCATCGGTGCCAGCGAAGAGGCTGCCCATCATCACGCAGTCGGCGCCGGCCGCGATCGCCTTGGCAATGTCGCCAGAGGTGCGGATGCCGCCATCGGCGATGGCCGGCACGTCCTTCTCCCGCGCGGCCGCGGCGCATTCCATCACGGCGGTGAGCTGCGGCACGCCGACGCCCGCTACGATGCGTGTCGTGCAGATGGAGCCCGGCCCGATTCCGATCTTCACGGCATCGGCACCAGCCTCGATCAGGGCCTCGACCGCTTCGGGCGTCGCCACGTTGCCGGCGATGATCTGCACGGAGTTGGAGAGGCGCTTGATGACCTCGACCGACTTCAGCACACCGGCCGAATGGCCATGGGCCGTATCCACCACGATGATGTCCACATCGGCGGCGACCAGCGCCTCGGCCCGGGCGCGGCCATCCTCGCCGGTGCCGGTGGCGGCGGCGACGCGCAGGCGGCCGAGCGCGTCCTTGACCGCGTTCGGGTTGGCCTGGGCCTTGTCCATGTCCTTCACGGTGACCAGGCCGACGCAGCGGCCGCGCTCATCCACCACCAGCAGCTTCTCGATCCGGTGCTTGTGCAGGAGGGCGCGCGCCTTGTCGGGCGTCACGTCCACCGGAACGGTGACGAGGTTCTCCCGCGTCATCAGCTCATAGACGCGCTGGTTCGGATCAGTCGCGAAGCGCACGTCGCGGGAGGTGACGATGCCGACCAGCCGGCCCGTCTCCGGCTCCACCACAGGGATGCCGCTGATGCGGTATTGCTCCTGCAGCGCGCGGACATCGGACAGGGTCTGGTCGGGATGGATGGTGACGGGGTTCACCACCATGCCGCTCTCGAACTTCTTCACCCGGCGGACCTGGGCGGCCTGCTCCTCGATGGTGAGGTTCTTGTGGATGACGCCGATGCCGCCGGCCTGGGCCATGGCAATGGCCATCGGCCCCTCGGTGACGGTGTCCATCGCGGCGGCGACAAGGGGGATGTTCAGCCCGATCTCCCGCGTGATGCGGGTCCGGGTGTCGGCCTGGTTCGGCAGGATTCTGGAGAAGCCCGGGACGAGCAGAACGTCGTCGAAGGCATAGGCTTCCTCGAACCGGGCGGGGAAGCGAGGCGGAGTATTTTCGGGTGCCATTGGCGGGGGCCTCTCGGGACGGGGCGGCGCTGCCTTGGCGATCCCTCCTACGCCCCTTGATGCCCGCGCCGCAAGGCCGGGCTCATGACGGCAGCGAGACGCTGATCCCCGCGCCCGGCTTGGGTCGGCCAGCGGCTCAGGCCGGCGGGCCGCCGCGGAAGCCCTGGGCCACCACGTACATCTCCGAGCTGTCCTTGCGGCTGGCCGGGGGCTTGGCGTGGCGCACCGTGGCATAGTCCCGTTTCAGCGCGTTCAGGAGATCGCGCTCCGTCCCGCCCTGGAAGACCTTGGCCACGAAGGCGCCGCCGGGGGACAGCACCTTGCGCGCGAAATCCGCCGCCAGCTCCACCAGCGCCAGGATCCGCAGGTGGTCGGTGGCATTGTGGCCCGTGGTGTTGGGCGCGATGTCAGACATCACGAGGTCCGCCTGGCCATCCAGCGCTTCGAGCACGGCCTGCTCCGCTGCCTCCTCGTTGAAGTCGCCCTGCAGAACGATGGCGCCGGGGATTGGGTCCATCGGCAGGATGTCCAGCGCGACGACCTTGCCCCTCTCCCCCGCCCGCTTCACCGCCACCTGGGTCCAGCCGCCCGGGGCGGCACCGAGGTCCACGATTCGCTGGTTCGGGCGGAAAAGCTTGAAGCGCTCATCCAGCTCCAGGATCTTGAAGGCGGCGCGTGACCGCCAGCCGGCGGCTTTTGCCGCCTTCACATAGGGATCGTTCAACTGGCGCTCGAGCCACTTCTGGCTGGCGGTGGTACGGCCCCTGGCGGTGCGAAGGCGCGTGGAGAGGTTGCGCTCGCCGCCCCCTCTGCTGGATTCGGTCACGTTTCAGTCCTTGGTGGCGTTCAGGTGCCGCGTCGCGGCCGGCGGCGGTCCCGCATCGCCCGCAGCAGCAGGCCTTCGCGCAGGCCGCGGTCGCAGACGGTGATGCCGGCCGCCGGCCAGACCTGGCGGATGGCCGCGTAGATGGCGCAGCCCGGGAGGACGAAATCAACCCGCTCCGGCCCGATGCAGGGATGCGCGGCCAGGCCCTCGCGGCCCATGCTGCGCAGCACCTCCAGCGCACGGTCGGCACAGGTCATTTCGAGATCGTGCCCATCGACCGCCGAGCGGCTGTAGCGCGGAAGGTCCAGTGCGATGCCGGCAAGGGTCGTCACGGTGCCGGAGGTGCCCATCAGGCGCACGCCCCCTGCGCGCATCTCTTGGCGGATGCAGTGGACGGAGTCGAAGGCCTCGAACTTCTCGGCCACTTCCTGCACCACGCGGTCGAACCCTTCGGCGCTGAAGCAGGCGGCGCCGTCCCGCTCCACCAGCGTCACGACGCCGAGCGGGACGGAGATGGTGCCGATCAGCCGGGGCCGGTCGGGCTCGTCCGTACGGACCCAGGCGATCTCGGTCGATCCGCCGCCGATATCGAAGAGGAGCGCGCGCCGGTCCTGCGGGCGCAGGAGGGGGGCACAGGACTCCATCGCCAGCTCCGCCTCCTCCCGCGCCGGAATGACCCGGATGGGGGCACCGAGGGCCTTCTCCGCCCGCTGCATGAAGCGGGGGCCATTAGTGGCGCGGCGGCAGGCCTCGGTCGCCACGGCATGGATGACCTGGATCGGCCGGCGCGCGAGCTTCTGTCCGCAGGCCTCCAACGCCGCCTCTGCACGGTCC